>JAEWAC010000061.1 GCA_023391895.1 Bacteroidota bacterium | reverse complement strand
AATGACATGAAATTTCTCTTTGGTATCAGTTTTGACTTCCATATTAAGACAGATTAATAGGGCTTAAAAGAGTTAACATTTCCGGTTAAACCCTGCTCAAAAATATTTGTTATTATTGTATCACTACCAATTAAAACACTAAATGGATAATAATTTTTCATCGCAGGTTAAGGAGATAATATCGTTCAGCAGGGAGGAAGCACTTCGACTGGGCAACGATTTTATTGGTACCGAACACTTGCTGTTAGGCTTGATTCGCGAAGGCGATAACACAGCCGTTCGTATTTTAAAAAGTTTTAATGTAGACCTGTATGAACTGAGAAAAGAGGTGGAGCTGGCCGTCAAAGACAAGACTGGTAAAAATATTGCAAACATCAATAGTCTGCCGCTGACCAAGCAGGCAGAAAAAGTAATCCGGGTGACCGTGCTGGAAGCCAAAGCCTTAAAAAGCCCTACAGTGGAAACCGAGCACCTGATGCTTTCCATATTGAAGAACAAGGAAAATATTGCTACACAAATTTTAAATCAGTTTGACGTGGACTACGATTTATTCAGACAAGAGCTGGGTATGGTGAAGTCGAACGACGTACGTGCCGAGTACCAGGAAGAAGGTGACGAGGATTTTGATGATGAAAAAAAATATTCTCAGTCAAAATCCCGCCAGGCAGGTGCTGCCAAAAGTAAGACGCCCGTACTGGACAACTTTGGCCGCGACATTACCAAGCTGGCCGAAAGCGGAACGCTGGATCCGATAGTGGGTCGTGAAAAAGAAATTGAAAGGGTATCGCAAATCTTATCGCGTCGTAAAAAGAACAACCCGATATTGATTGGTGAGCCCGGTGTGGGTAAAACCGCTATCGTGGAAGGCCTGGCCCTGCGCATTGTACAGCGCAAGGTATCAAGGGTGCTATTTGATAAAAGAGTGATCTCCCTGGACCTGGCGGCCCTGGTGGCCGGTACCAAGTACCGTGGTCAGTTTGAGGAGCGTATGAAAGCCATCATGAACGAGCTGGAAAAGAACCGCGACGTGATCCTGTTCATTGATGAGATTCATACCATTGTAGGTGCGGGTGGTGCTTCCGGTTCGCTGGATGCCTCCAACATCTTCAAGCCAGCCTTGGCCCGTGGCGAGCTCCAGTGCATTGGTGCCTCTACCCTGGATGAGTACCGTATGTATATTGAAAAAGATGGCGCCCTGGACCGTCGTTTTCAAAAGGTCATGATCGATCCGCCTAGCGTGGAGGATACGATCCAGATCCTGGACAACATCAAGTCCAAGTACGAAGAGTATCACAATGTGGTGTATAACCAGGAAGCGATTGATTCCTGTGTAAAACTCAGCGACCGTTATATTACCGACCGTTTGCTGCCCGACAAGGCCATTGACGTAATGGATGAGGTTGGTGCCCGGGTGCATTTGAAAAACATCAATGTGCCGCAAAATATTCTGGACCTGGAAAAGAAGATAGAAGACATCAAGGTAGAAAAGAATAAAGTCGTCAAGAGCCAGAAGTTTGAAGAGGCCGCCGCCCTGCGGGATACGGAAAAACGCCTGGGTGAAGAACTGGAAAGAGCCAAGGCACAGTGGGAAGAAGAAAGCAAGCACAAGCGCTACCCGATTGGTGAAGAAGAGATTGCAGAGGTGATCAGCATGATGACCGGTATTCCGGTAAAACGGATGGTGGAAGCCGAAACGCAAAAGCTGCGCAAGATGTCGGATGAGATGAAGGAAATGGTGATTGGCCAGGACGATGCGATTAGCAAGGTGGTAAAAGCCATTCAGCGGAACCGTGTCGGCCTGAAAGATCCTAAAAAACCCATTGGTACCTTTATTTTCTTAGGACCGACCGGTGTGGGTAAAACCGAGCTGGCCCGTTCGTTGGCCCGCCACATGTTCGACTCTGAAGATGCGCTCATCCGCATTGACATGAGTGAATACATGGAGAAGTTTACCGTGAGCCGTTTGATTGGTGCCCCTCCGGGTTATGTGGGTTATGAAGAAGGTGGTCAGCTGACCGAGCGGGTTCGCCGCAAGCCGTACAGCGTGATCCTTCTGGATGAGATTGAAAAGGCGCACCCCGATATTTACAACATCCTGTTGCAGGTGCTGGACGATGGCCAGTTAACCGATGGTCTGGGCCGGAAAGTAGACTTTAAAAACACCCTGATCATCATGACCTCCAACATTGGTGTACGCCAGCTGAAGGACTTTGGTGAAGGGGTAGGTTTTGCAACTGCGGCCCGTCAGCAAAGCCAGGATGAAAACAACAAGGCGGTGATTGAAAAGGCGCTGAAGCGTACCTTCTCGCCGGAGTTTTTGAACCGTATTGACGATGTGATCATCTTTAACTCGCTGACCAAAGACCACATCTTCCAGATCATCGACATCCTGATGAAAGGTGTGATGAAGCGGCTGAGCAACCTGGGCTTTACCATGGAACTGACAGAAGAAGCCAAGGAGTTTATTGCTGATAAAGGATACGACCAGCAGTTTGGTGCCCGTCCTTTGCACCGCGCCATTCAAAAGTACCTGGAAGATCCGCTGGCAGAGGAGATCCTGAATATGCACATTAAGTCAGGTGATATACTGGAGGCCGGTCTGGATAAAGAAAACGGAAAGATTATCTTCCAGATTAAAAGCTCAGTGCAGGAAGAGTCCAAAGCATAATGTGAATATGTTGAAAAATATAAAGCCGGCTACATGCCGGCTTTTTTTGTTGTTCCGTTTATTGTCAGCAATTTTGTGGTGTTGATGGAAAAGAAAAAGAAAATCATTATCACCATTGATGGCTGGTCCTCCTGCGGTAAAAGTACTTTGGCCAAGCAACTGGCTAAGGCGCTGGGGTATGTGTACGTGGATAGCGGTGCGATGTACCGGGCCATTACCCTTTATTTTTTAAGAAACCACGTAGACTGGGCTGACCTGGATAAGGTGCACGAAGCCTTAGGTGAAATCACCCTGGAGTTTATTTACAACCCGGTACACGAGCAGTCTGAAATTTACCTGAATGGCGAGAACGTGGAATACGTGATCCGCGACCTGGTGGTGGCTGAAAAGGTAAGCGAGGTAGCGGCGCTCAAAGAAGTGCGGGAATATGCCGTAAAGCAGCAGCAAAAAATGGGCAAGCGCCGGGGCATTGTTATGGACGGCCGTGATATTGGTACCGTTGTTTTTCCCGATGCCGAACTCAAGATTTTTATGACGGCGGATAATGCCGTAAGAGTAGAGCGGCGTTTCCGGGAGCTGTACGACAAAAATCCCAACATTACCCTGGAAGAAGTAAAGACCAACCTGGAAATGCGCGACTATATCGACTCCAACCGGGAGATCAGTCCTTTGCGCAAGGCCAAAGATGCCGTTGTATTAGACAACACCAACCTTACCGAAGAAGAGCAGTTTAAAAAAGCCATGAAGCTGGTGCAGGAGCGTATTCCGAAAGCTTTGAGCAATGCCGGTTAGTGGTATTGTAGATGTACATGGACATCTTTAGCCTTCTGATATGATAATTGCTCAATATTTGTATTTTTGTATATAAGAATGCTGCTGGCATAATTATTATATTCACTGCAGCGGCTTTACTATCCTTCAGACAAAAGAACATACTTAATCTTGCCTTATCAAAACGAGCTTTGAGTGATACCCTCTGGCTGCCCATTGTTTAATACTTCCTTTTTCCTATACTAAAACCAAAGTAAAAAGGCTTTGGAGTGCCTGCTGTGCCTCTATTGGTTCTTTTACTTGCACCGTGCCCGGGAACCTGCAACTTCCTGCAAAACCTCTTCAATTTCTAGGGCATGAAAAAATTTTTACTCGGCTTATTCTTTATAGCCTTTTTGTGTTTTTCCTATTTGGCTAAGGGGCAATCTTGTGATATTAGCAATGTGGTAATCGACAACATTGTGCCACGGGTGTCCACCGCTACCTCCTGCGAAGTAACCCTCGATGTATCTTTTACCATTGCCCGGAACAGGGGCAATAAATTTATCTTTATCCATGCCTGGGTGGAAGCCGATTATCCCAATTATTTTCAATGCCAGAACGGGGCTCCTACCGTCAGGACAGCGCCCCGGGCCGCTAACCTGGCCGGTGCCTTTTTAAATATAGGCATTGATAATTTTAGAACAACCCCCACGATCATTGGTACCTATCCGCCCGATCCTACTGTTCCGCTCAATACCAGTCCAACCCTGGAAACCGAAGTGCTGACCAGCGGGGGGATTGAAGTGGTGCGGGTTACCTTAAGAAATGTAACCACTACTTTGCCGGTTAGTTGTTCCAGTTCCTTTACCGTAAAGGCCGATGTATGGTCCAGCCAGTCGGCCCAGGCTCAAAATGCCAGCTGCGCCAGTTGCAACATTACCGTGCCCGTAATTCCATTAACCATTGTGGGAAATGCCAATTGCGTTACCGATTTGTTTACGGCAGCTGTTTCCAATGGTGGTAATGCCGCCGTTACCGGCACCTATACCGTTTATGTTGACTTGAATAACAACCGGCGTTTTGATGCAGGTGTGGATATACCGGTGCCCGGTGCTACCGGCAACATCACGGTGAACGCCGGCGCTACCGTAACCGTAACCGGGCCAGTCCCGTCGCAGTTTGAAGGCGAAAACCTGCTGTTTGTGATTGTATCAAATGCCGGAATTGTCTATTCAGGTTTTTTGCCGGCCGCCAACTGTACCGTTACGCCAGTTACCTTTAAGTCGTTTACTGCCGACCGAAGAAACCAGGGGGTATGGCTGAGGTGGGAAACTGCCATGGAAGATAACAACCGGGGCTTTCAGGTACAGCGCAATACCGGAACCGGCTGGATGGATGTGGCTTTTGTCAATACCAAAGCGGAAAATGGAAATAGTAGTATGATCTTGTCGTACGAGTATACCGATGTTAATGCCTTCCAGGGCGTTTCGCAGTACCGGCTGCTGCAGGTGGATAACGATGGCTCCGCACGCTATAGCGAAATAAGGGCCGTGAGGGGAGAAGGGCAGGCGGCTAGAACGGTGGTTTACCCCAACCCAAGCAACGATGGCCAGTTCAACGTCATATTTGATAATACCGCTGCCAAAGATGTTTATATCAGCGACATGAATGGACGCATCTTAAAGCAATGGAAAAAGGTAACCGGGAGCCTGCAGGTGGCCCACTTACTGCCCGGCATGTATAACCTTCGTGTGATAGATCTGGAAAGCGGCCGGCAGACAACAGAAAAAATCGTGGTTCATTAACAGTAAGCAAACAGAGGTAACCAACTTGAAAGGGTGATGGCAACATCACCCTTTTTTTGCAAAAAGGCGGCCGTAGCACCGCTTGTACCCAACTGTTGTTAAGGTGTGGAATTGTATACACGGCCGCGCATATGTTGTTTTGAAAAGAATGCTGTTTTGGTACCTCCGCAGGCTGCCCATTTCCAAATTTTCTGCAACAATTTTTATAAGCGAAACTGCGCTGTCTGCTGCCTAAAAAATGCAAGGCTTCTGCAGGTGTACAGCCATGCCTATCAGCGTTTTGTAAAACAACTGGCATAGTTTTTAAGGAACAAACAACTACAATGGTCATTGATCATTAAGCTGTAAAGGATGTGTGTCTGATGATGGTGCAGTGTTGTATTTCTCTTGATGGCTCAATGTCATTGGGCAAGTGTATCAGTAATAAAGTGAGGTTCAGGGCAGCAGCCTGTTGAACAGTGTTAACAAAGAAAGCAGTTTTGCTTTTATACGACTGTTTCAAATGTGGGTTAGGGTATAGTGTGCAGGAAAACAGGCGCTGATTAGTATAAAAATGAACGCGACAAATTTTTAATGAAAAAATTTGGTATCATTAAAATTGCTATTACATTTGCTTTATCTACAATCCGTATTTCCTCTCTCGAAAGACCCGCCAAACAAATCCTCCATTCCATTTAGTTAAAGGTTTCTACCAACAACAATCAATCGAACAACCAGTTGAATCCATTTTCCGTTAAACCGCCCCTGTAATCCTACTACTGTGTCCCTAATCCAGGCATCCTATTTATTTCCGCTCCAGCCATGAACTGCCGTAACAGCAACGGATGACCTAACACATCATAAATCTTTAACTATTGTAAACATGAAAAGAATTTTACTTTTTTCATTGGGAATCGCCTGTGCCTTATTGACAAAAGCGCAATCGGCCAACTTTGACAACACCTTTCCCGGAGGCTGGATCGTCAACCCGGAAATCAGAATTGCTCCTTACAACTCACCCAAAACGAGTGCCTGTGGGGATGATATTGGCATGGTAACGCCTCCGATAGACAGGACCGGTACGATCCACCTGGGAACTTCTGGAGCAGCCAGTTTCCCTTCTTCCCTGACATCTATGACCATCAACTTTGACTTTCTTGCCTTCAATGCCTCTGATTTTCCACTTGCCTGTGCAACACCGGCTTCTTTAAATTGTCAGGTTCGTGTAACAGCTTATTTAGTACCCGCCAATTATACTTCTGATAAAACGCCAACGGGAGACAATGTGTACGGTCAAGCTTCCATTCAGGTAAGCACGACCAACCCTAACAGCATAACTATCCCTATTACCAAAACGTTAGACGCCAATTCACGCTACCGTTTGTTTGTTGAAGGCAGTGTGGCCAATTGCACTAACAATACCCCTCAGGTTTATGTAGTGGATAACTTAAGCCAGGTAGGTGGTGAAACCCAGAATTTCAACAATGCTTTTCCTGCCGGATGGATCTTTAATCAGGACCTGGGCTTGGGATATTATGATAACCCCAATACAGAAGGCTGCGCTGATAATATTGGCCTCATTACTCCGCCAGTAGCAAGAGATGGAAGTATTCAGATTGCAACTTCTCCGGCTACCAATTACAGCCCTACAACCGGTACCTTCAATGTTAGCTTTGATTTATTTGCTTACCAGTGGATGGTTAATAATCGTTTTAATAACATTAGCTGTTCTGGTGCTGCATCTTCTCTCAGTTGTGACACTAAAGTAAAAATATACTTAGTACCAGGTAACTACACTTCTACACAGACGCCAACCGGTGCTAATGTTTTAGGTCAAAGTGACATCAGAACCCTGAAACCGGGAAGTAACGTGGTAACCGTGCCAGTAATTGGCACCCTTGATCCTGCCAAGCAATACCGTTTGTTTATTGAAGGCATTGCATCAGGTTGCGGTACGGCAAATGCCCAGGTTTATGTTGTCGACAACATCCGGATCCTGGAAATTGAGAGATCTACTTTGCCGGTTACCTTCAAATCCTTTACGGCTACCCGCAGCAAGAGCAATGCTGTAGCACTGGTTTGGGAAACTGCCATGGAAGAAAACAACCGGGGTTTCCATGTACAACGCAATATAGACGGTGCCTGGAAAAACATTGCTTTCGTTTTCTCTCAGGCAGATGGTGGCAACAGCAGCGAAATCCTGCGCTACAGCTTTAACGATGTAAATCCAACCGTTGGCGTTTCTCAATACCGCCTGCTGCAGGTAGACATGGACAGCAAAGGCCGTTATAGCGAAATTCGTTCTGTAAAAGGCGAAGGACAAGCCAGCAAGGTTATGGTGTATCCTAACCCCAGCCAGACTGGCAATGTGAACATCCTGTTTGACGACGCTGCCTCTGTAAGAGACGTGGTTGTAACCGATGTAGCCGGTCGCGTGGTAAAACAATACAGATCTGTTACCAGCAACTCCCTGGTAGTAGAAAACCTGACCAATGGTTACTATACCATTCAGGTGATGAATCATTCCTCTGCAGCCACTACGGTTGAAAAAGTTATCATAAAGAAGCGATAGTTTAAGGTCGGTTAGCTCAACCAAAGGGGATGGTCTTTATTGATCATCCCTTTCTTATTTTTACGCATCCCTCTTTTGTTCCTTTTGCACTTTATTATGGGAAACACGGCCTGGTGATGCAACGTAGAGCGGGCAAATTTAAAAACCCATATGGGAAGTTGACCGTTGATAGTTGATCGTTGACAGACAGAAAGTCTTTCAAAAAACCATACTCACCAATCAAATATTAACCATTCAACTGCTTCAAAAGCCCATGCTTCTCTTTTTTTCATTTTTCCTTTTCTCTCTTCTTCAAAAACTCATATTGAATAAAGAACAGTCAGCAAACCACGCGTTGCTGTATGCTCAATAAAAAACCGCTGGCCGGGTGGCCAACGGTAACTATTTGTTGTACGTATTGTACTGGATTGCTTGAAGTTGTTCGGGCAGGATTTTTTAAAAGCCCATACAGCTTATTTATCTGTGTAATCCTTTTACTGATCTGTACTTCCACTTCTTTAAAAACCCGTATAGTTTGTGCAGAAGTGTGCCGAAAAAGCAGCGTGGATGGAAATAGGAGTATTGGGTGTTGCAGTTGTAACGTGTTGCACCATGGCTAAGCTTTTAAAGGCTTGAACCACTGAGATCCCTCCTTTGTCGGGATGACAGGCAAGCGGCAGAAGTAAAAAAAACAGCCCATTTGAAAGTGCAACAACAAGAAGTGCGCAACTGCTTTAAAAAGCCCATATCAACCCATACAATTCTTTCAAACTACCATCTGCTTTCATGAATCTGCGTAATCCTTATCAAATCCGCGAAATCTGTGATCCAGCTGCTTCAAAAGCCTATACACAACTATTTAACCAATCAACAACTCAACCACTCAACTCTTTCCGAACACAATATACTTCCGGTACAGCCTTAGCCCTTTTTCACTTCCAGCAATTCCACTTCAAAAACCAGTAAAGAGCCGGCCGGAATGGTGCCTACTTCGTTGGTGCCATAAGCCAGCTGGTGCGGAATGTATAATTTGTACTTGGAGCCGGCAGGCATCAGCTGCAGGGCTTCTGTCCATCCTTTGATCACGCCATTGACTGTAAAAGTTACCGGCTGGCCCCGCTCGTACGAATTGTCAAACTGGGAGCCATCCAGCAAAGTGCCTTTGTAATGGCAAACTACGCTGTCCGTTTCGCTGGGTTTAGGGCCTGTTCCTTCAGTAATAACTTCGTACTGTAAGCCGGAAGCCGTGGTTTTTACGCCTGGTTTTGATTTGTTGGCCGCCAGGAACTTTTCACCGGCAGCGATATTGGGTTGTGCTTTGGCTGTTTGTGCCTGGGTCATGTAGCGCATCATTACCGAGTTGGCTTCCATGTCGTTCAGCAAAAGTTTTTTATTGCCGATCACGTCGTTAATGGCTTTGGACAACACCGTGGCATTAAGTTCGGAAATGCCTTGCTGCTTATAAAAGTTGGCGACGCTTACACCAATGGCATAGGAGGCCGAGTCGTTCAGGCTTTTGAGGGGATTGACGGGTGCGGTGGGTTTGGCAACCGGCTTTTTGGCCGGAGCCGTTTTTTGCTGGGCAGTAGCCGTCAGGCCGGCCAAAAGTAGGGTGCACACAAATAATTGCTTCATTTTATCAAATTGAGTCGCAAAAATAAAGTTTCCCGCACCAGCTGCTAGCCTCGATCTTTAATTTAGCAAATGTTTCAGGCTTCAGGCTATTGGTGCTGCAATGCTTGGCGGGGCATGCCCGGCCCGTAGGTGGCTGGCTATACAACCACCTGGGCTTTTGATCCGGGTGTTCTGCTTGTTAGCCAAGGATGATAGTGCTGGTACCTAAATCGGCCGTGCCAATAAGGTTACACTGCAGTTTTTATGATTTGTTCATCATTGCTCTTTTACTTTGTGCCATAGCTGCTGGCTTTTATTATTTACGAAAACAAAATTGATTTATGGAGTTTAGTTCGGCAATACAAATCAGATGGTCAGACCTGGATCCTAATTTTCATTTGCGGCATTCGGTTTACTACGACTGGGGCGCCTTTTGCAGGGTGGAGTTTTTAAACAAGTACGGTCTGACGGCCGATGTCATGACCCAACTCAAATTCGGCCCTATTTTATTCCGGGAGGAATGTGTGTTCAGAAGAGAGATACGCTCCGGCGACGAAGTGTCAATTAATTTAAAACTACTGAAAGCCAGGCCGGATTTTTCCCGTTGGAGCATTCAGCACCAGATCATGAAAGGAGATAAGATACTTTGTGCGTTACTTACAGTGGATGGCGCCTGGATGAGCATGGTGGAACGCAAGCTGGCTACGCCTCCGCAAGAAGTGCATGCGGTTTTTAACCAAATGCCCCGGGTGGATAATTTTGAATGGATCTAAGGCCACTTCCTCGATCCCTTCCAGTGGAGCGGAGCTATGAAAAATGCAAAATGTAAAATGAAAAAAGAGGGGAGCATGGGGGCTTCACACTCCCTCCCTCTCCTGAAGGAGAGGGTGGCCAGGCAATGGGGTTCAATTCAGTATTGAATGGAGGTATGGACTTTTGAACGTTTTTCAGCTATAGTTGACAGATGACAGCCGTGCACTGCTTCAAAAGTTCATATGGATTGCACACGAGTGCAGGAAAGATTGGGTGCTTGAAAATAGCACCAGGGCTGCTGTTATTTAGGCCGCGGTATCATGATCAGGCTGAAGGCTGTAATCGCTGAGATCCCTCCTTTGTCGGGATGACAGGCAAAAGGAATATAAAAGAACAGACCGCTTAAACGCAACCACTCTTTCAAAAGCCCATACTGATGTGTTGGGCATTGGCCGTTGTTCATGGACAGAATGTCTTTAAAAACCCATAATGACTGTTGTCAAAATCTGTGAAATCTGCGATCCAACTGGTGAACAAGTGAACCCGTGAACTTGAATCACTCAACCTTCATCCTCATCCAGCATTTGCACCTGGTCGGGATGTTTGTTCAGGTGGGAGTTGAGCAGGGTTCTGATATAGCTGTTTTCTTTATAAGGAATGATAAATTCTTTAACCGCTTCGTAAGTGATGTTGGTGAAGTCCTTGGGCAGGTAACCCATGCCAAAAAAACTACCCTTTACTACCATGATGCAGGAAATTTCATCTTCGCTCAGGCCTTTGTCCAGCACCACATACGAAGGCCGTTTGGTCAGTGAGGCAATGGCGTCCAGCACCCGCTGATTATAGTCGGCCGGATTTTCCTTTTTTTCGCAGGCGCCGTGGCAGTGATCTTCCAAAACGCCGGTACAGGTTTCATTGTCGGTTTGAATAAAACACAGTTTGGGACAAAGCTCAAATTCTTTCATCAGCTTTTTCACCACGCCATGCCCGTCTACCTTGTAATGAAAAGTATAAACCGGGTTGGCGTTTTTGCGCTTTTTTTCAATGGCCAGCCGCATATAGCCGTTCTGGTCTTCGTACACAAAAATGCCAAACACATCTTCCGGCTTTTTTTGCGAGTAATTGAAGATGGGCCACAGCCGCTTGATCTCCGTCGATTCCAGTATGGCGGCCATCAGTTCCGTAGCAGTCGCCTGAAAGGTAATGGCATAAGCGTAGCGTAAAAAGTTCTGGCGCTGGCGGCTGTCTGAATTGTTGCTGAAGTGGGAGTTCACCCGTTGGCGAATGTCTTTGGCCTTGCCTACATAAATCACTTTTCCTTTCTGGTCGTGAAAATAATAAACGCCGGGCAGGTTGGGTAGTTCGTCAAAATGCTGGGGCGGTACATTGGGTGGCAGTACCTGTTCTTTGGAGTTGCGGTGCAGGCTGGTGGCAATGAGTTCTTTAGTGTCGTTGGCCAGCAAAAGTTTGAACAAGGTAACGGTGGCCGCCGCATCGCCGCCGGCCCGGTGACGGTTCTCCAGCTCTATGCCCAGGGAGTGGCACAGGTTGCCCAGGCTGTAACTGGGAAAACCCGGAAAGATCTGGCGCGACAAACGCACTGTGCACAGCTTTTTGGCATGGAGGGTATAACCGTAAGCCTGCAAATGGTTTTTGATAAAAGAATAATCGAAGTTGACGTTGTGGGCTACAAAAACGTTTCCCTGCAATAGCGTATATACTTTTTCGGCAATTTCTTCAAAGCGGGGGGCGTCTTCTACCATTTCGTTGTTGATGCCGGTAAAAGCCTGGATATAACGTGGAATCGCCTGGCCGGGATTGACCAGCGTATCAAATCGTTCCACCACATTTTCGCCGTCGAATACCTGAATGGAGATCTCGATAATGCCGTTGGCTGCTGCGTAACTGCCCGTTGTTTCAATATCTACTATTGCGTAAAGCACTTAAAGTATTTTTGGAGAAATAAAGGGCATCGAAGTTCTAAAAATTTTAGCAATGCACCAACCGCAGGATAAACTTTTAATGTTTCGTAACAGATTGAGCAAGGTATATAAGCATTTAAGCAAGCAGGCCATGCGGCAGGGCATCAGCTGTTTTCGCATTTACGATCACGACCTGCCGGAGTTTCCGTTTGTCATTGAGCAATATGAAGATAAGTTGTATGTGTCGGAATATAAGCGGCAGCACCCGTTGAGCGACGAAGCCCACGAGCAATGGCTGGAGTGGAGCAAGGAAGTTATGGCTGAGGTGATAGGTGTGCAAAAGGAACACATTTTTTTAAAAGTGCGCAAACGCAAAGAAGGAAGGCTGGATCAATACCAAAAGGTAGACGAAGCCAAAGCGGAATACATTGTAAAGGAAGGAGGGCTTCAGTTTATTGTGAACCTGAGTGACTACCTGGACACCGGCTTGTTTCTGGACCACCGCATTACCCGGCAGATGGTAAGAGAAATTTGCAATGGAAAAAGAGTGCTGAACTTATTTTGTTATACCGGGTCTTTTTCAGTTTATGCAGCCAGCGGCGGCGCCGCGCAGGTTGTTTCGGTCGATCTTTCCAAAACCTATCTGTCCTGGGCCGAGCGGAATATGCAGTTGAACTTTCCGGAATATAAAAACGCTTCATTTGCCCATGCCGATGTATTGCAGTATTTAAACAACCTGCCGCCCGATAGTTTTGATGTGATTGTGATGGATCCGCCCACCTTCAGCAACAGCAAGCGCATGAAAGATTTTCTGGACATACAGCAGGATCATGTTACGCTGATCAACGACTGTATGCGGTTGCTAAGTAAAGAGGGTATCCTGTTTTTCAGCACCAATTATACCCGCTTTGTGCTGGAGGCAACCGGCCTGCATGCCTCGCAGATCAAAGACATCACCAAGGCTACTACACCTTTTGACTTTACCGGCAAGCTGCACCGCCAGTGCTTTAAAATCTGGAAGTAAAAAAGCCATTACCAATAAAGGCAATGGCTTTTTGAAAGAATGTGTAACCAATTTAGTATAAGTAAGCTAAAGCTACTTTATCGTTGCTGTTGAATGGCCGGTTTACCTTGCTGCCAATGCAAGCCAGCATCCAGGAGTTCGGATCGCCTTTGGTAGGCGTGCCCGGAATATGTACGGCACCTACGCCATTGGAAGCCTGTCCTTCGTTACCACCATAGCCGCAGCTGTATCTTCTGCTCATGTAATCGGTATGGCGGAAGCCAATGCAATGGCCTACCTCGTGCGCCATGATGGTAGCAATGTAGTTGGTGTTGGTGGCATCAGTGCCAGTGCTGTAGTGATAGGTGTTCATTTTCACCTGGCTGTAAGGATCACCGGAGCTGTTGGGGAAACCGGCAGAACCCAACGTGGAGCTGTTTTCATAAAAAGCCACCACGGTAATGTCTGCACCGGTAGCTACCCTTTGAAAAGTAAGTTGCAGTCCTTCTGCATTGTAGCGCCGGATGGCTTCGTCCAGCGCGGCAGAAAAAGCCGCTTCGTGCTGGGAGGAGCTGTTGTTCAGGGCAATTTTAATAGTAGGGTGCTTGGAAATGCTGACCAGGTTAAAGGTGTGGTACTGCTCTTCCTGGGCAATCATCAGGTTGGGCGAGTTGGGCGTGGCACTCAGGTGCTCATGGGTTAAAAGAATGTCGCCTTCTACCAAGTAGCCTTCGGCCACTTTTTTAATGCCATTGGTTCCAAAATTCATGTTTTGAATTTTAGAGATGGCATCATCCGAAATGTAGTCCTGGGTGGCTTCTTTGGCATCTTTTGTACAGGCTGTGAGGGACAGGGCAGCCACACAGATGGCTGCAAAGGGTCTGAAGATTCGTTTCATGTGTGTTTTATTAGGTTGAGTGAGAAATGAGATTTGAATTTACTATGACGGAAGGTGCATTAACAAAATATTAACGCAACTGGGTTGCAGATCAGGCTCGTTTTGTAAGTGCATACGCTTACTTATAAAAAATTGTTCTAATTGATTTATAATCAATATATGTGGGAGGCAGGCTTTCCAGATTAACTTTTTCAAAATGCCATATAGTTTCCTATGTTTTTTATAAGTTTTTTGTACTCAGTCTTTTGTAAAGTAAAGAGGCGAATGACTTAGAATTAAAAGCCATTACTGTTGTAATGGCTTTTTGAAGAAATGGAGGTGCTCAATATACGTATTTTAAAGCAGTTTTATCGTTGCTGTTGAACGGCCGGTTGACATTACTACCGATGCAGGCCAGCATCCAAGAGCGGGCATCCGGCCCGGTTGGCGTACCCGGAATATGCACTGCACCTACACCGGTTGTGGCCTGGCCTTCGTTACCGCCTGTGCCGCAACTATAGTTTCTGTTCATGTAATCGGTATGCCGAAAACCAATGCAGTGGCCAAGTTCATGTGCCATAATGGTTGCAATGTAATTGGTATTGGTAGAACTGGTACTGGTGCTGTAGTGATAGGTGTTCATTTTAACCTGGCTGTAGGGAGCACCCGTACTGGAGGGAAAACCGGCAGACCCCAGTACATTGCTTTTTTCATAATAAGCCACCACGGTGGTATTGGAGTTGGAGTTGACCCGGGCAAACTTGATCGTCAGGCTTTCCGCATTGAATCTCCGGATGGCCTCGTCCAAAGCAGCGGAAAAGGCGCTTTGATGAGCTGATGAACTGTTGCTCAGCGCTACTTTGATGGTCGGGTACTTAGAGGGGCTGACCAGGTTAAAGGTGCGGTATTGTTCCTCTTGTGCAATAATGAGGGCAGGCGAGGTGGGAGCGGAACTTAAATTGTCAGCGGTCAAAAGAATGTCGCCTTCCACAATGTAGCCGTCCGTGGTTTTAATGATCCCATGGGTGCCAAAGCCAAGGCTTTGAATCCTGGACACTACTTCGTCGGAAACATAATCTTGAGTTACTTCTTTTGCTTCTTTGGTGCATGCGGTCAGTGCGAGTGCTGCCAGGCAGGCTGCCGCTAGTGGCTTGTAAAACGCTTTCATGTAACGTAGTTGAATTGTTAGGGAAGAATAGTTAGCATTTTGAATTTACCACTTTTGTTAATATGTTAAGGAACTGTAAAAGCAACGTGGTTGCATAAATTAAAAAAACTTTGCATTTCAGCCACTTGGGACCGGCAAAAAAGCAGAAATGGTTAAATTGCTGTACACTATGATACCACGCACCATCCTGCTCCTGCTGCTTTTTTTTCCTGTTCAATATGTTGTTGCGCAGAAAGAACTGGAAGCTTATGCTAACAAGCTAAGTCCCCTTTTAAAACAAACGTTATCGGCTATCCTGCCGGCAGATAGCGTGGGTGTAATCATTGCCGCAAAAGACCTGCCGGTGCTGGAAAGTTTTTTTAACCACAAAGGCAGGATCATAGCTGCTTATACACCGGCCGGAACGGTAGCTGCACAAAGCACCAAAGCGGCGGTGCTGGAGTTACTGGCACATCCTGCTATTGTGTTTGTCGATGCGATAAAATCACCAAAAGAAGAAGTGACCACCGGCTACCTGGACCTGGCAGTGAACAAAATCAACTATGCCCAGGTGCGGTTTCCGGAGGTGAGTGGCGCTGGAATTTTGGTATCGGTTAAAGAGCAGCGCTTAGACACGGCAGATATTGATTACATAAACCGTTATGTGAATTCGGGCCTGGGGGCTCTATCGGTTACCACGCATGCCTCTATCATGGCTACTACTATTGCGGGAGCGGGTAATTCTTCTCCTTTTGCCAGGGGAGCTGCCCCGGCAGCCCGGCTTACTTCTTCATCCTTTGCCAATGTATTGCCCGATGCCGATGCCGTTTTTCAGCAATACCTTATTTCGATACAAAACCATTCCTACGGTACCCTGCTGGAAAGTTATTACGGTGCAGAAGCCGCGGCCTATGATCAAAGCTCGATCAATAATCCCTCGGTTGTGCACGTTTTTTCGGCCGGTAATGCCGGGCTGAGTGCTTCCCCAACCGGAACCTATGCCGGTATGCAAGGGTTTGCCAATCTGACCGGCAATTTCAAGCAAGCCAAGAATGTCCTTGTGGTAGGAGCCATTGATTCGTTTTATAACATTGCTGCCGCCTCTTCCAAAGGGCCCGCTTTTGATGGCCGCATCAAGCCGGAACTGGTTGCTTTTGGTGAAGATGGTTCTTCCGGTGCGGCTGCCCTGGTGTCGGGTACCGCCGCCCTGGTACAACAGGCTTATAAAAACAGGCACCAGGTGTTGCCTTCGGCTGCCCTGGTAAAAGCCGTATTGCTCAATAGCGCGGATGATGTAGGTGTCCCGCACCCGGATTATGCTTCGGGCTATGGTAGCCTGAACGGGTATGAAGCAGTAAAAACTGTGGTGGAGAACCGGGTGCTGCAGGGGGCAGTAGTTGCCAGCACAGTGCAATCTTTTACCTTTGAGGTACCGCCCCATGCGGTAGGATTAAAAGTCACCCTTGCCTGGGCCGATACTCCGGCTGTAGTCAATACCCTCAAAGCCCTTGTAAATGATATCGACCTGATGGTGACCAACAGTAGCACAGGGGAGCGCTGGCTGCCGTGGGTGTTGCATCATCAGCCTGGTGCTAATAACTTATTGCAGCCAGCCACACGGCAAAAAGATACCTTGAACAATGTAGAGCAGGTGACCATCGAAAACCCGGCGGCCGGCACCTACGAAATCCGGGTGCAGGGTAGCCACATTTCTTCCGCCAGTCAGTCTTTTGCCCTGGCTTACCAGGTGGATACTGCCAATTATTTTGAATGGACTTTCCCGACCACAAACGAAATACTCATAGGCGGACAACGGAATGTACTGCGTTGGCAAAGCAACCGGAGCGGCACGGCTGCCCTTGCTTATGCCACACAGCAGGATAACTGGATCACGATTGCCGATGCGGTAGACGTGAGCAGGCCCTATTTTATCTGGCAAGTGCCGGACACCCTGACCACTGCCCGCATGCGGATGCAGTTTAGCAATGGTCAGACAACTACCGATACTCTTGTCATCAGCCCAACCACTAACCTGCAGGTAGGTTTTCATTGTGCCGATTCTTTTTTGTTGTTCTGGAACCACCTGCCCGCCACACAGTACCAGGTATACCAGTTGAATGAAAAATATTTAGAACCAGCCGCATTGGCCAACGACACTACGGCTATTTTACACAAAGACCAGCATCCATCCTTTTACTATAGTGTGGCACCCCTTATCAACGGCCGAACCGGTTTAAAAAGCTATACCATCAACTATACCGGCCAGGGCGCCGAATGTTATTTCCGCAGCTTTTATGCGCAACAGCAAACCGCCGACCGGGTGATTTTTTCTGCTGCTATCGGCAGCTTGTACCAGGTAGCTTCTCTTGCCTTGCAAAAGCAGCAGCAAAGCAGCTATACTACTTTACAAACCGTTAACCAGCCTGCCACCACGTCTTTTTCATTTACCGATAGCGCCTTGACCCAGGGGCTGAACCTGTATCGGGTGGAATTAACCTTAAGCAGTGGTGCAGTTTTATACAGCAACGAGGTAAGGGTATACCATTTTCCCCAATCGCCGGTTATTATATATCCTAATCCTGCCCGCCAGCAGGAGCCAGTGCAAATCATTACCAGTGGTGCCGGCCGGTACCGCATAGATGTATGGAATGCCACGGGTGCTTTGGTGCATCAGATGCAACTGACGGAACTGGTGAACCAGGTGCCGCCGCTGCGTTTGTCCAAAGGTGTTTATTTCATCGGCATTACTGGAGAAGACGGCCAGCGGAGCCGGCAGAAGCTGGTGGTGTATTGAATAAGTGGGCTTTGCTAGTGGAAGAATAGCTAATGAAAAAGGCAAAAGGAAAAAGGCAAAACCCGGCATGGGGTTTTGAAACTTTTTCAAATAGCTGGATAAGGTGAGGCTGCAAATACAACGATTAACATAACTAAAATAGCAGTGCCACTTTTCTATATGGAAAGGATATATGGGGTTTTAAAGAAGTTGGATTGCAGATTTCATGGATTTGAAAAAGGATTTCACAGATGCATAAAAAGCATAAGGGTTTTTAAAGAAATGTACGCTGCTGAGCCCAAGACCAAAAGGGGTTTAAAAGGATATACATATCACTTTAAAAGGGTAAAATAAAAAGCAAAAGATGAGCGGCTGACCTTCAAGTAATAGAAAGCAGTACAGTATTGACGAGTATAAAAAAAGCGAGGCATGCGGCCTCGCTTTTTTATAAAACCTTTCTAATAATTATAATGTTTTCAACACATCGTTCATGCTGCGAACTGCTTCCGCACTTTTGTTGAACAGATTTTGTTCTTCTTCGTTCAATTTATAATCCACGATCTTTTCCCAGCCACTTTTACCAATCACAACCGGTACGCCCAGGCAAATATCTTTTTGGCCATACTCACCTTCCAGCGGCACGCTGCAGCTGATCAGTCGTTTCTCGTCGCGTACAATGCTTTCTACCAGCGACGCTCCAGCGGCACCCGGTGCATACCAGGCAGAAGTACCAATCAGTTTGGTCAGCGTAGCGCCACCCACCATGGTATCGGCAACTATTTGTTTTTGCTGCTCGGCACTTAAAAATTCCGTTACCGGTACGCTGTTCCAGGTAGCATAGCGGATCAAAGGAATCATAGTGGTATCGCCATGGCCGCCAATTACGGTAGCGTTCAGGTCGTTAGGAGAGCAGCCCAGGGCCATGCTCAGGTAGCATTTAAAACGGGCGCTGTCCAGGGCACCACCCATACCAATGATACGGTTTTTAGGCAAGCCGCTGGATTGCAACGTCAGGTACGTCATGGTATCCATGGGGTTACTGATAACAATAATGATCGCATCGGGCGAGTGTTGCAGCAGGTTTTCGGTTACACTTCTTACAATATTGGCGTTGGTGCCAATCAGTTCTTCGCGGGTCATACCGGGCTTACGGGGCAAACCAGACGTAACCACTACTACCTGAGAGCCAGCTGTTTTACTGTAATCATTCGTGCTGCCGGTAATGCGGGTGTCAAAACCCAGTAAAGCTGCTGTTTGCGTCATATCCAGCGCTTTACCTTCTGCTACACCTTCTTTGATGTCTAATAAAACCAGTTCTTCGCAAAGTTCTTTGCGGGCAATGTTATCAGCTACTGTTGCACCTACAGCGCCAGCGCCTACAACCGTAATTTTCATCAATAGTTATTTTATAAGTAAGAAAATTATTTGCGGTGCAAAGGTAGGCGTCAAATGGTATGATAGTAAATTTTTATAGAATGATCGGGTACCGGGGCTTTCAGCAGTATCAAAGTATCTGGTATGCATCGCCTGTGCTGAAGACGTAAGTGCTTAAATGGTAAATTAAAAGGAGCAAAAAATGTTGTTGTAAGAGTTCGTTTGAACTTCTATCTATTGACTTCATGCAAATTTGGTTGGGGCTTTTATGAAGTACCGAAAAGAAAATCAATTATTTATCTATTTGTTGCTGGTATAGAAGCTGGCCATCTTTATCATAAAAATAAAAATGCGCTTTTTTAGAATAAAGCGTAATTATTAAAAAACCAGGGGTGGCCTGTGCAAAAAGGGTTTCTGCATTTGGCTGAACAGAGCGGTTCTCTGAGCCGCCGCCTGACACCAGATAGTGAAGTTCTTCATTCGGTTGCTTTAAATATTGGAGATCATGGTCATGACCGGCAATATAAAAATCGGTTTTGTTTTGGAGCAAAATAGGCTTGTGGCGCTTGATTAAATCTGGATTATCGCCATGTGCACCTACAGAATAAAAAGGATGATGGCCTACGACAATTTTCCAGCGGTCAGCCGATGCCTTCAAAGTTGCCTGGAGCCACCGGGTTTGTGCGGCAGTATCCTGCGTTTTCAAATCTGCCATCGTATACTCGGGTCGGTGATAATAAGAAATAAAGGGCGAAGTGTCTGTAAAAACAAGTAATAAAGAATCTGCACCGTTGACTTTTTGTTTTATGGCATAATGCCTGCCCGGCATAACCCATCGGTCACTAACAGAAGCGTACTCTATCTGTGCCTGTGGGTTTGATAGATAATCATGATTGCCTAATACCGGATACCAATTAACCGGAAGACTGTCTTTTATATAAACATCTTCATAAGACAATTGCCAGTGCGTATCAGTAATGCTCCTTACGCCAACAGGATAAAAATTGTCACCTGTGGTAATTACAAACCGGGTATCATGAATTTTACCATATTTAATCATTTGAGCAGCTACCTCTTTTTGATTTTGCCTGCCGTACTTGCCCCAATCACCCAGAACTATAAAACTTAAAGAATCATTAGTTGTAACCTGCGTTTCTGAGCTTTTTTTGCAAAAAAAGCCGCCGCAGACTGATAAAAAAAACAAGGTGGCAATTAGGGTATATGTATGTGTTTTTTTAGGTTTCATTGTTTAGGTATATCTGTTCTATAAGTATGTCTTTAAGACCCAACAGTTAGGCATTTATACGAAAGTATGTTTTGATTTGCTTATTCTATAAATAAGCTTATTATTAAATTGATGATTAAGCTAAAGGGATAGTATGCGATTTGTTTAAGCATTAATACTTACTGCATCAGGAAATCTAAATATATATGTGTTTTGTTATATAATCTTTCCATATTTGCAGCGCCAAAACTATTAATCAACCACCCCTTGTGAATTCAATGCTTATGAATGTTTATTCCACTTGTCTTCCTCAGCTTTTTATTGCTTTTGTATTTTTTACATAGTGCAGATTTATTAAATAAGTAAAAAATTACCTGTTACCAGCCCATTTTGCTGGTAATTACCTCTGTGTCTATTATCCAGGAATTTGTAATAATAGTCATGGAAATTAACTTTTTCACCATCCTTTATAAAATATGAAAAATAAACTATTCATTCTTATTTCTTTTTTAGTCTTCGGTTTGTCCTGCTCCAAGGATCCCATAAATGAAATGGTGCAAACAGAGCCTGCTGAATTAAGCTTTTCGGAATTCTCTTTTCATGAAAAAACCAATTCGCAGCAATTATTAAAAGACATCAAAGGCCGGATCTATGATGATAAAATAGTGGGCGTTATGCCTTATTTAAGCAGCAGTAAAGTATTGGTTGCCTCTTTCAAAATTAATGGCGCCACCGTAAAGGTTGATAATGTAGAGCAGCAAAGCGGTGTTACGGCCAATGATTTCAGCAAGCCTGTAAAATATACAATTGTTGGGGCTGATGGCCGTGAAAAATCATTTACCGTTGTTTTATATTCCTTTACAGGTTTACCTGTGCTCTACCTGGAAACGGATGGCCCGGTTGTATCCAAAGATGATTATGTAAACGGCAACTTAGTTGTTGATCCCAACTCCAGATATACACAGGATGTCACAAGTATCAAGTTGCGGATGAAGGGCAGGGGCAATTCCACCTGGCAGATGCCAAAAAAGCCCTATAAATTAAAGTTTGATACCGGTACCGAGCTTTTAGGGTTGCCGGCATCCAAAGACTGGGTATTGCTGGCCAACTTTGCCGATAAATCTTTAATGAGGAATTACCTTGCCTTTGAAATGGCCAAACAATTTGGTGTGAGCTTTACACCAAGAAACCGGTTTGTAGAAGTGTTTTTAAATGGAGAGTACATGGGTAACTATTTGCTGACCGAACAAATCCAGGTAGGGCCGAACAGGGTAAATATAAATCCAATGAGCAAGTCAGACAATACACCGGAAACTATTAGCGGAGGTTATTTGTTAGAGATTGATGCTAGGCTGGATGAAACTTATTGGTTTATATCTAATAAAGGGGTCCCTTTCACCATTAAAGAACCTGAGAAGATCACACCTGAACAGCTTAACTATATTCAGGAGTATGTGCAGAAAACGGAAGATGTGATCTTTTCAGATCAGTTTGCCGACCCTAATGAGGGATACACCAAGTATATTGATGTGAATTCATTTGTTAACTGGTATCTAGTTAATGAGTTAATGAAAAACAACGATGCTAAATTTTATTCCAGTGTTTATATGTATAAAGACCGAAATGGTAAGCTTTCTTTAGGACCGGTCTGGGACTTTGATATTGCAGGTGGTAATATTAACTGGAATGGTAATAATCAGCCTGAGGGTTGGTGGATCAAGGAAGAAGCTTCTTGGATAAAGAAATTATTTGAAGACCCGGCATTTAGTACAAAAGTGAAGGCCCGGTGGACAGAACTTAGACAGTCGTCTATCCCATCCTTGTATACCTATCTTAATGAAGGCGCAAATTACCTGAAATACTCCCAGAGAGAAAACTTTAATAAGTGGGAATATATGTATACAAAGGTTTGGCCCAATGCAGTTGCTTTAGGATCTCATCAAAATGAAGTTCAGTATTTGAAAGACTGGCTTACTAAAAGAGTTGAATGGATGGATCGGCAATTTGCCAATGGATATTAATAAGGGTTATAATTTAGATAGTTTCGTTTTTACCAGCTTCATCTTATTGACTGCCGCTTGGTTTATTCTTTAATAATAGAAGCCAGAAGCTGAAATAGACACTGCCGGGAAGCAGATAGATTAAGGGTTTTGAAAACTTGATTTTTCAAAACCCGGAAGGCAAGTCATTGATTCATCCGGCTACACAATGGTTTGATTTAATATTTATTCATTTAAAGAAAGCTCCTTTCTAATTGGAAAGGAGCTTTCTTTTTGCTTTCGATAGCAAAAGATTGGGAAAGCAATAAAAGGCATTCCTTTTGTTTTAATCAGAATAAAAAGCCAATGCGGCAGTGCAACACCATGGCTTCTTTTGATATGCCCAGTGTTCCATTCAGCACCAGCCGGTCGTAAGGAACAATGATGATACCGCCACCATAACCCACATGCCATTTGTCCGAAACTTCTCCAGGATTCCATACCCGTCCCTGGTCTACAAATCCCAGTAATCCCACTTTGCGGAACAAGGGGTTGTTGGTCGATATCAGCCAGCGCAATTCGTTATTGTTGTAAAAAGTTGTTTTGCCATAAAAACGCTGGCGGTTAAAGCCTCGCAGGTTTTCGCTGCCACCCAGGGTGCCCAACTGGTAAAATTCCGGTTGCCCCTGCAGCATGGTGCCGCCGGCCCGAACGGCCAGTGTGAGTGTTTTTAAAAGGGGCAGGTATACGGTTGCAGAAGAAGTGTACCTGGTAAAGCTGCGGTCCTTATTTTTAGTATTGACTACATAAGCACCAGAAAGTCCAAAGTCAAAGCCTTTGGTAGGCACCAGTCTGTTGTTCTTTTTTTGAAAATGATAGGTGGCTTCTGCACCGGCAAAATAGTCGCGGCTAAATTGCGTTTTCCCGTCTTCCAGTTCTTTTTCTTTTGTGTTAAGGATGCTGGGCAGGTTTGCGATGATCCGGTCATTGTCCATCTTGATCCTGACAGTCTGGTAAAAGGGCCGGAACTCAAAAAAGTGGGTGGAGTCTACCAGCCGGTTAATGCTGAGACCACCGTAGAGTTCGGCAGTGCGATATCGGTAGTAGCTGTTCTTATGTGCCAGCATTTGGGTTTCATTGCCTACGCCAAAGAAATTATACACGTTGGGCAGGTCGGCGCGGCCTATAATGCCTAAGTTCCATTTTCCCAGGGCCTGATGAAACAGGCTTTTATATTCAATAAAAAAGCCGCCGCGATTCAGGGCGTAATTGGCCGAAAGGTTGTGCTCTGCATCAAACGGCTGTCGGCCGGTTTTGGACTTTTGAATACGATAGCCTGCACCTACCGTCATGCTGGGTTTTACAAAAAATCCTTTTTTAGCATTGGTAACCGTGTCGTTGAGGTACTTGTCAACTGTTTTAGTAAGGAATGTTTTGGGTGGATGGGCAATGGTATCCGGTGAAGGCACTGTTCCAGCAGCTGGCAATTGTTGAGCGGACAACCAGCCCGGCACCCATATTAAACATGCCCACAGCCACTGCTTGTATAAGAAGATCTTTTTCATAGATTACCACGAACCCTGCTTTTCCCTTTAAGTAAATAAAAAATCTTGCCATTTCTTAATATGTTCTTAAAGAGGGGTGGCGGCAATCATCATAAATCAAACTGCTTCAATATTTTATCCATGCTCATTGAGCCTTCAAAGCCCATGATCAGCCCGCCTTTTTTATTGTAGAAAGCGAGATAGGGCAGGCTTTTTATGCCATAAAAAGAAGGCAGCAGGTAATACATGTCCCGGCCTACTACCAGGTTGGGGAGCTCTTTTAAGCGATATTTTTCTACAAAAGCGTTCATTTGGTAGAGCGGGTGCAATGTGGACATTACTATATGCAGGTCTTTCAGCCGGTCTTTATACTGCAATAATTCCTCCGCGGTGTGCTGGCAGTGGCTGCAGTCGGGGCTAAAAAGCATGAGCAAAACCGGTTTTTTACGGGGCAGGTCGTTTTTGGTGTACTTGGTGGTACTGTCGCCCAGTAAGAGTTGCAGCGGCGGCAGGGTAGGGAAACGTTTGTAAGGCAGTTGAGCCGTATCAGCCACCTGAGCCTCTGTTAATATAGTGGTACAGAACAGGCAAAGGAAAAAAAACAGTTTTTTCATACGCTCATTTTTTCAAAAATAAAACATAGCCCATTGTGGCAGAGAAAATTATTTGTTTTGTTACGAATGTTTCGTAGATGTACGAAACATTCGTAGAAGATGGAAAAGTTAACACCGCAGGAAGAACAAGGCATCCAGGCCGTTTGGAAAACAGGCGAGGGCAACGTAAAGCTCTTTTTAGAAAATATGGAGGAGCCAAAACCGCCTTACACCACTTTGGCCTCGACCCTAAAAAATTTAGAAAAGAAAGGTTATTTAAAAAGCCGGTTAGTGGGTAATGCTTATCTGTACCAACCGGCTGTTACGGAACAGGAGTACAAAAAGAAATTTTTAAACGGCGTGGTAAAGGATTATTTCGATAACTCTTACAAATCGCTGGTTAGTTTTTTTATTGATCAGAAAAAGCTGTCGGCAAAAGAGCTGAAGGAAATCCTTTCCCTGATTGAAGGCAAAAAATAATTCACCTTTTAAAATGATGTCATGCCTGTACTTTTTCAGTATCTCATTAAGCTTTCTTTTTGTATCGCGGCTGTTTTTGTCTTTTATCATTTGGTGCTCCGGCGCTTAACATTTTATAACTGGAACCGCTGGTATCTTCTTCTTTATTCTATTATAGCGTTTTTAATTCCCTTTATCAATGCCGGTTGGCTGTTGCAGCAAAATACGATTCCCTCTGGTGTGGTGCACTTTATTCCGGCCGTGGAAACCTATGCGCCGACTGTTGCTGCACCTGCTCCTATAACGGCTGGTTCTTCATTTTCCTTTTGGGAGGTGGCCATGGCGGTGATCTTTTTGGGCTGTTTCGTTTTGTTTTGCCGGTTGGTCATTCTTTATATTTCCTACCTCAGGATTGTCAGAAAAGCACGCCTGATCTCTGATGAAGGCGTCAAAATTTATGGGGTAGATGCAGCCATTATTCCGTTCTCATTTGGTCGCTCCATTTTCATTAACCAGCAGTTGCACACCGCAGCAGAGTTGAAGGAAATTATACGGCACGAGTGGGTGCACGTAAAACTAAAACACACTATTGATATTATTTGGAGTGAGGTGTTTTGCCTGCTCAGTTGGTACAATCCTTTTGCCTGGCTGCTGCGCCATGCCATCCGTCAAAATCTGGAGTTCATTGCCGATCACAAAGTGCTGGAAAGCGGTGCCAATAAAAAAGAGTATCAATACCTGCTGTTGAAGGTCATGGGCTCACCCGGTTTCCGTATGGCCAGCCAGTTCAATTTTTCATCACTTAAAAAACGTATCATCATGATGAACAAATTAAAAAGCTCAAGCGTGCATTTAGTCAGGTTTTTATTTGTATTGCCTTTGGCGGCGGTACTGCTGCTGGCATTCCGTAACGTAGCCAACGATAATATAGCAGATCAAAAGGAACAGGTGACGCTAACAGGCCTGGTGGTGCAGGCAGGCACTTACCAGCCTTTGAAAGGTGTTCGCATAGTGGAAACCATTTCCGGATCAGAAACTGTTACCAATGAAAACGGATTTTACACTATTACCCTTTTCAAGGTGGCTTTTCCGCTGCGTACGGAGGTGAATTTCGAAAAAGAAGGCTTTGGCCATGTTAATTCTTCTGCAACCATTAAGAGTAATCAAGAAACACCTGTTGCCCTTATTGATATTGTCAATTTGGAACCAGTTGCAAAAAAAGGTGAGATGAAAGGCTATAGTACTCAATCTGTAATTTTTAATAAAGCTGCGGAGATCAATACGCCGCCTACCTACCAGGATGTGTTGCAGCTGTTTGAAAAGAACAAAACGGACTGGACAGCGGAAGTTAAACTACAGCAACTTTCGCAAAACACCTCAAAACCCTATTGGGTGATTGATGGTAAAACCTTTGTTGTTAGTGGGAAGGGTAGTATGGCCAGTGTAGATGAAGTAACCGACATTGTGTATGTGGACGGCCGCAGATCTACAGGCGAGCAGGTGAACCAAGCCATCAACAAAAATAATATCAAGGGGCTTGGGGCCATGGATAAAAGCGTGGCGCTTAAAAAATACGGCGTGGACGAGGCGGTGCTGGAGATTTACCTGGCAACCAGTCCCAATTAAGGATGCGGTGAATGCGCACCGCTTTCGCAGCCAGAAAAGGTTGTAAAACAGGGGCGCCGGAGTAATAGCTTTTTAAAAGCCTATCCATCAAAGGCAGGGCGCTGGGCCGGCAGATGATTTAAAATATTTTATAATAAAACAGCCCTTTCCACTGCTTTTTAGCGCAGCTTTTGGCATTTTGCCATTTTGCAGTAGTTTTGCCGCCTAAAATTGTACAATCATTTATATGGCAACTACTTCAGATATCAGCCGCGGTTTGATCATTAAATTAGACAACAACCTTTATAAAGTGGTGGAGTTTGGCGAAAACAAAACAGCACGGGCTGCCGCCAAGGTGTGGGCCAAATTAACCGGCGTGGATAACAACCGTAGCATCGAAAAAACCTGGAACAGTGGTGATACCATTTATCCGGTGCGTGTGGAAAGAAAGGATTACCAGTTTTTGTATAAAGACGATACCGGCTACAACTTTATGGACAATGAAACCTTTGAGCAGATAGTGGTTGCCGAAAGCCTGATAGATGCGCCCCAGTTTTTGAAAGACGGTCAGGGAGTTTCTGTATTGATCAATACCGAAACCGAAAGCCCTATGAGCATTGAGTTGCCTGATAAAATTGTATTGAAGGTGACCTACAGCGAGCCGGGTATGAAAGGCGATACCGCTACCAGAACCTTAAAGCCGGCTACGGTGGAAACCGGAGCTACTGTAATGGTGCCCCTGTTTGTAAACGAAGGAGAGCTGATCCGTGTAAACACCAAAACCGGTGAATACGTGGAAAGAGTAAAAGAATAAGCCGCAGGATTCTGATTACCTGTTCTGCTGCCAACCTGCATATGGATGGTGTTACTTGATATGGGTTTTTGAAGAAGTTGGATCACAAACAGTTCGGATGTTGGGAAAAGATGATGCAGCAGGAAAGGTAATATGGGATTTTGAAGTAGTTTAAAGAAAATTGCAGGATATGCAATTGTATATCACAATAGCCTTCTAAATGAAGGCTATTGTTTTTTTACCCCGTCTTTCATTAATCCAGTTTACGGAAAGAACTGGAGTAGTCGTTGGGTGTGCCTGAGGGATCAATGCGCAGCCATTCGCCTTCCCTGCGGTAATAATACCGGCGCGATAAGTTGTTGGCCAGCTCATCCTGCGTGGCCGGCCGGTCTACCGTAACCGATCCCCAGCCTTTGTAGTGCGCACTGCAGGCATAAAATACAAAGGAGCCGCTTTCTGCGGTGGAGCCTTCATCAAACGCTACCGAGCCTTCGGCCCTGGTAGCCGTGGTAGAAAACTGGCTTTTGGCCATAAAATAAAACTCGGCCCTGGTACCCGCAGCCGTAAACTTAAAATACTTGCCGCTGGACCACGTAGTACCCAAGAACCTGCCATCGTACGCATCTACAATTTGGGTAAATGAAGTAAAGCCGTTGGCCCAACTGCCGGTCAATCCGGCGGGTGCCTGTGTATGGGGTAAGTTGTCGCAGGTAGTGGAAGAGTCGTTGGGCAAGTCATCTGTTTCGCAGCTACTGGTGTACAGTGCGGTGGCTAATGCTAAAGCCAGGAAGAAGAGATTTTTCATAACAGTTAGTTTTGAAGTTTAAACATTAATTGAATTTACAGCGGTGCCCCAGGCGTGGAACAGCAGCAGTTGTATGAACTGTAAAAAGGCATTCCTGAACTGCCGGTGTGTAACTATACCAATTGTAGGAAATCCTTACCGGGCGCTATGGATTTTGCAGTACCCGATGGGGCCCTTTGGCAAAACTTTTAATGAGGGTTGCAAGATTTTCCTATCTTAGTCGCCCTGTTTTAACCAAAACATTATAAATTGAAACAAATGGATTTTAAGCAGATTCAAGAGTTGATTAAGCTGGTCAACGATTCGAATATTGGTGAAGTAACAGTTGAGAATAAAGATTTTAAGGTTACCATAAAGCAAAAAGAAGAGCAGGTTACGCAGGTGGTGGCGGCTTCCATGCCGGCCCAGGCGTACCAGCCCTTGCCACAGCAGGCGCCCCAGGCCGCACTGCCATCGGCAGCCCAGCCGCAAGCGGCCGCTCAGCCCGCCGGCAATACCATTACTATCAAAAGCCCGATGATCGGTACTTTTTACCGCCGCCCGTCGCCCGACAAACCCAACTTTATAGAAGTAGGCGATGAGGTAAGCCCCGGCAAAGTGGTGTGTATTATTGAAGCCATGAAGCTGTTCAACGAAATTGAAAGTGAAGTTAAAGGACGTGTTGTGAAGATCCTGGTGGAAGATGCTTCTCCGGTTGAATACGATCAACCCCTGTTTTTAGTAGAACCCGCATAAAAAGTTAATGTAAAATGCAAAATGAAGAATGTAAAAAGCAATGGCCGGTCCTACATTTTTCATTTTTACTTTTTCATTTTTAATTTATTCAACTAGTGATTAAAAAAGTATTGATAGCCAATCGTGGCGAAATTGCGTTGCGTGTGATCCGTACCTGCAGAGAGATGGGTATAAAAACGGTGGCTGTTTATTCTACTGCCGACAGAGACAGCTTGCATGTAAAGTTTGCAGACGAAGCGGTTTGTATTGGAAAACCTCAAAGCTCGGACTCGTACCTGAATATTCCGCACCTGATGGCTGCGGTTGAAATTACCAATGCCGATGCCATTCACCCGGGATATGGGTTTTTGGCAGAAAATGCCAAATTCTCCCAGATCTGTGCCGACCACGGCATCAAGTTCATTGGCCCTACGCCCGAAATGATCACCAAGATGGGCGATAAGGTAACAGCCAAGGAAACCATGATCAAGGCCGGTGTGCCGGTGATACCCGGTAGCGAAGGCCTGCTGGAAAGCCTGGAACAAGCCAAAAGCGTAGCCCGCGAAATGGGTTATCCCGTGATTTTGAAAGCTACAGCCGGCGGTGGTGGCAAGGGGATGCGCATTGTGTGGGAAGAAAGCGAAATTGAAAGAGCATATAATACTGCGAAAGCCGAAGCCGGTGCCGCCTTTAAGAACGACGGCATTTATATGGAGAAGTTTGTAGAAGAGCCCCGCCATATAGAAATACAGGTGGCCGGTGACCAGTTTGGTACCGTATGCCATTTGGGAGAGCGGGACTGCTCTATTCAGCGCCGGCACCAAAAGCTGGTAGAAGAATCGCCTTCGCCCTTTATGACGCCGGAGCTGCGCCAGAAAATGGGTGAGGCCGCTAAAAAAGCCGCCAGCGCCATTAATTATGAAAGCGTAGGTACCATTGAGTTTTTGGTAGACAAGCACCGCAACTTCTACTTTATGGAAATGAACACCCGTATTCAGGTGGAGCATTGCGTAACTGAAGAAGTGATCAATTTTGACCTGATCAAAGAACAGATCAAAATTGCCATGGGCGAAAAAATTTCCGGTAAGGATTACGAGCCCCAGTTGCACGCCATTGAGTGCCGCATCAATGCCGAAGATCCGTACAACGATTTTCGTCCGTCGCCGGGCAAGATCACCACGCTGCACCAGCCTGGTGGCCATGGTGTGCGGGTAGACAGCCACGTATACACAGGTTATGTTATTCCGCCTTATTACGATTCCATGATTGGTAAACTCATTACCGTAGCCCGCACCCGCGAAGAAGCCATCGATACGATGTACCGTGCGCTGAGCGAGTACGTGATAGAAGGCGTTAAAACCACCATACCGTTTCACCTGCAACTGATGCAGGATGAACGCTTCCGCTCCGGTGATTTTAATACCAAGTTCCTGGATGGATTTAAAATGAAATAATAACGTCAAATGCAAAATGGAAAATGTAAAAAGGGCTGAACTTCAGAACTCCTTTTTACATTTTCCATTTTTAATTTTACATTTTAATCTCTCCTGTGCGGGTTGCCTTTGCCTTTTTTCCAGCCTAAGTGCTTGCCGTTGTCTTTTTTATATTTCTTGTGCTTTTTTTTGCCATAACGGTCACCATCGTCGTATCTTCTGTCATACCTTTTATCATCATACCTTCTGTCGTTATATCTTTTGTTGTTCGATCCATAATAGCGGTCGTTGATCTGGCGGACCTTTCTGGCCCGGTCGGCTTCCAGCTGGCGGATGGCCCGCTCTTTTTCTGCTGCCGATAAGTAACGGTTGTTGCGAATAGAGTAGATCTTGGCATCGTACTCCCGATTGACCTGGTTGATCTGCGATTCTCTGGTGGAGCCAGTAGAGCGCCGGGGATAAGTAGTACCGTTTTTATCATACACCCTTCTGTCGCCTAATACCACATCTCTGTCCGGTGTTCTGTCGGATGTGCTGCTGCCGCCAGAGCTTTTTTTTGGGCCCAGTATAATTTCTTTGGTGTCTTCCATTTCGCGGGTGGATTGGGCGGAGACGGCAGCTGCAACGCCCAGGCAGAGGCATAGGGTCATGATCTTTTTCATACGTTAGTGATTAGTGTAAACAATAGTAAGTAAAAGACATGCCAACCGTTGCCTCGTTTAAAGCAGAATTGTTAAATCGCCGTCAATGTTTGGTATTTAGAAATCGGGAGATTAATTGCATGCAAACAACCATTATTTTATAGCTGTCAAGGAGACGAAAACGTAATAAAAGCAGCTTTGCATCAGGCTCGCCTGTTGGATTGAAAACGGAATCGTATAGTTTGAATCACGGTTTACAATAAAGGCCTATACTACCTCACCATTGTAATTATTCATTGATGTCAGAACTCTTTTAAAAAGCCATGCATAGCTTTTTGAAAAGATTACTACTTCTCAAACAAGCCAAAGCTGCCGCCTACCCATTCCTTGTCTTTGTTGTACCGTACACCCACCATTTTGCCTTTGCTTAAGCGGGCCAAGTTATTGGTAGCAATCGGGCGGGGAGCGTCGGTATCCCAAAAATAAAAAAGGCGGATTTCTGCTTTGGCCGGTTCGTCGGGGGTGTCAATCACGGCGGCATAATTTACTTTGCGTTGCAGGATCCAGTTTTGCGGGTCGTGGATTTTTTCAATATCCTGGCGGGTCACATCAATGATCACACCCTGACCGGCAAAAGAAAAGAGCGGCTTAACGACATAGTTATCCAAGTCGGATGGCAGGTCTGAAACATCGCTTAAAAACTGAGTAGGGGGCACATAAGGGTGGTGAATAAACGGCAGCGTGAATTTGCTCAGGCGATAAAACCAATTGGGGTGCGGCACCCAGGTTACGTTCAGGTTTTCCTGAAAGATGTGCCCTTTTTGTTGTACGGCTGCCGGTTGCTGAAACAGGTCGTCAAAAATGAGGCGGTTGTATATGCGTTCGATCTTTGTTTTTTTACCCTTGTTGTGGTAGTACAAATCTTTGCCTTCCTTGATCAAATCCGTCAGGCATACAGTTTTGATGCCCAGGTAAGTTTCGGTACAATGGAAGTCGATACGGGTTTTTTGCTGCTCCGGAAAAACCTCCAGCAGCACTACGTTTTCCGGCCGGCTGTCGGCCAGGATAATTTTCTTCAAAAAAGCTATATAAGATTCTTTGGAAAACCCATTGAGGTAATTTTCAAAATGGTCCGGCCACTCAAAATGCTGTCGGCTCACTTCCGGGAACAACACATGGAAGG
>JAEWAC010000051.1 GCA_023391895.1 Bacteroidota bacterium | reverse complement strand
GGGTACACCCGGGTTACCGACAGTTTCCATTTGACCGCTTCCAGCGCCCAATTTATCAACATCAGTAGGATGACCGCCAGCAAACACATTACTTTGCGGGAGCCAAATGATTGTTGGATGTGCTGCCAGCTTTTTTGCAGGTGCGGCTGGTGCGCCAGTTGCTGGTAGATGGAAAAGAGCAGCCAGACAAACAACAGAGGGCCTAAAAAATAATTGATAAAGTTTTTGATACTTTTGTTCAGCTGCATAAGCGGTAAAAATAACCACCTCCTTGCAAAACCCATTTAAAATCATATTAGGCATTGATCCCGGTACCCTGTTTATGGGATATAGCATTATCAAAGTACAAAGTAGTGCTATTGAAGTACTGCGGGTAGACGTGCTGAAGCTTTCTTCTAAAAAAGACAACTACCAGCGGCTGCAACTCATTAACGCCAAGGTTTGCGAACTGATCACTGAATACAAGCCCCACGAGTTTGCCATTGAAGCGCCTTTCTTCGGCAAAAACGTACAAAGTATGTTAAAGCTGGGACGGGCACAAGGTGTAGCCATCGCCGCCGCCCTCAGTTTTGGCATTCCTATTACGGAGTATTCGCCCAAAAAAGTAAAGCAGTCCATCACCGGCAATGGTAATGCGGATAAAGAACAGATCTGGAAAATGCTGCAAAGCATTGTCACCCTGCCCGCCGACAAGCCCAAATATTTTGATGCCACTGATGCGCTGGCTGTAGCACTTTGCCACCATTTCCAGGGCAAGGTGCCCAAAGCGGTAAAGCCCGGCCCGGTCACCATGAAAAAGAAAAACAGCTGGGATACCTTTGTTAAAGCCAACATCCACCGGGTGGCGAATTGAGATGGTTGATCGTTGGACGTTGATCGTTGACAGATGACAGTTCGTGGTGTATAAAAAGAGAATATAGGTTTTTAAAAGTCTTCAAAACCCCATATTCTTCTGATAAAAAAAGCAGCTTCTAAAAGCTGCTTTTTTTATCAGAATATTTTTTACTTCAATGGACCATTAACCTGCCAACTGTCAACGATCAACCGGCAGCTGCGCCAGAATCTTCTGCTGCGCCTGCTGCAGTTGCGCTTCGGTTACCTTGAGCTTGGGTTGTGTAAAGTTCAGGTCGTTAGAGGAGTTGATGGGTATCAAGTGCAAATGTGCATGCGGTACCTCCAAACCAATAACGGTAATGCCGCAACGGTTGCAGTCAAACGCCTTTTCAATAGCTTTGGCAATAGGCTTGGCAAACACCAGCAGCTCGGCCAGGTAAGCGTCGTCCAGGTCAAAAAATTTATCCACTTCCGGTTTGGGTATCACCAGCACATGGCCTTCGCGCAAAGGCATGATATCTAAAAAAGCAAAGAACTTGTCGTTTTCGGCAATTTTATAGCTGGGTATTTCACCTTTGATAATCTTTGAAAAAACAGTCATATGAGATTTTGAATTGTGGGTTACCAGCCTGTAGCGCAGCAGGGGTCAACAGCTGCCGGCACCGGCCAACCAGCGGGTTATACACTAATGTCCTCCACTTTAAACTTCAGGATACCGGCCGGAGCGGTTACTTCTGCCACTTCGCCCACCTGCTTTCCCAGCAAACCCTTGCCTATTGGCGAGGTAACGGATATTTTCCCGGCTTTGAGGTCGGCTTCTTTTTCACTTACGATCTGGTAAGTAACCTGCTTTTTGGTGTTGAGGTTGGTTACTTTTACCTTGGTTAAAATAGATACTTTGCTGGTATCAATCGTGCTTTCATCTACGATGCGGGCGGTAGCAATCTGGCCTTCCAGCTGCGCTATTTTGGCTTCCAGCAAGCCTTGCGCCTCTTTAGCGGCATCATACTCTGCATTTTCACGCAAGTCACCTTTTTCGCGGGCTTCAGCTATTGCTTTTGAAGCAGCCGGCCGTTCTACGGCACGCATATGCTGCAGCTCTGCTTTCATTTGTTCTAATGTTTCCTTGGTCACGTACTGAATACTGCTCATAAAAATTCCTTTGGGGTAAAATGAAAAAAATAGCAACGCCTCAGTTATTACCGAAGCGTTGCATACAGAAACGTAAAGATAAAAATTATTACCTATATCAGTAACGGCTGCCCGCAGCGGGCCTGTTACCTATTATAAATTTAAGCCATTGCACGGTATTTTCATCGTGTATACCTAAAAAATACATGCCGGGCTGCCAATGGGCTACTTCATTGATAGTGAAAAGATTTTCGCCGGCCGACAGGGAAAGGCGGGCATCGTGCAGCTGTTTTCCGGTAGCGCTAAATACCGATATTTTAACATCTTTCTTTTTTTCCGCAGGAAGATAAAGCTGTATATAGTTACCGGCCGGGTTGGGATACAACACCGCCTGGTTATCAGCCGACTCCATGCGCAATCGGATCACCTTGCTGTATTGTACCGTGCCGTTATGGCTTTTAATGAGCACCCGGTAGTATACAAACGGTGCCCGCATGTTGCTCGTAGCATCAGCATAAGCGTAGCTGCCGGTTCCCTTTGCTGGCATGGAATGGAGGTTATGAAACACTTTGCCATCCAGACTGCGTTGAACGGTATACGTTTTATTGAGATCGTCGCCCGGGGTGGTCCAGTACAGTTGTGCCTGTTGCTGGCGCATAAAGCCTTTAAAATCAATAAGATCATTATCCATAGGCACGCATTTAGCATCATGCACAATCACCACCGTATCAGCGGAGTGGGAACTGCAGCCATCCAGCAACTGCTGGGTAACAACATAAGTTCCGGGCTGGTTGACCGTTACCGAGGGGCCCACCGAATCGTACACAAAATTACCATCCAGGGTAGACCAGGTATAAACCGATGATGGCAGGGCATTGACCACCTTCAGATGACTAACGCCGATATCACCGCAGTAGAGGGGTACATCGGCCATGGCCTCTACGGGAGCGGTTTTAAAAAAGTCGAACGGACCAATAAAGTCCTTTAATTCGGAACTAAAGGAGGTAGACGATCTTGTTTTTACCATTATCCTCCTAAATGGCAAGCCACAAGCGCCACCTCCTAATAAGGTAATGGGGTCCAAGCCCAGTTTGGAAAGGTTGACGGAAAACTCCATGAACTGGCGGTTGCTATAGTTATCCTGTACGTTGTTGCCACCATCAATAAATTTAAAAGGTCCGGCCCAGGTGTTTGAGCCGCTTTGCAAACCCGTATAATAGGCACCGGCTGTTTTGGGGCGAATGTTGGCATAACCATAAGCAGCACCGTTAGAAGCACCTACAAAGTCTCCTATCCATTCAAAGGCGGCGGGTTTTAAGCTCAGGGCACTTATATGTACCCAGATGCGGGCTTCTACAGCCGTAAGCGAAGAGTTGCTGTATTCTGCCGTAAAAATCACATCGCCGGGTTTGGTAATCTGGCCGTTGGCATCAAACTCCCAGGAGGTATGCCCCGCATCGGGCCCGTAATTGCTGAACCGGTTGGTAGCGCGGCTGTAAAAAATATCGGTCTGGTACAATTCAAAATCAAAATAGCGGTTGCCGGTAGTGCCTTGTAAGGCCAATCCGCCAAAGAACCACAAAGAGTCTGTTTTATTAGGGCCAGCACGGCGTACATGCACCATTATATCGGCAATATCATTTTTATCAGGCACCGAAGTAACACCACCCGTCCAGACTGCAGGACTGGCGCCGTTTTTATTACTCATCACAAAGGCGGTAGAATCGCCGCCGGCCTGCCCGTTGTAATCTCTTATATATACCGCATCTATCCACAAACGATTATTGATCACTGACATCTGCGGTACCGCCATAGTACGGAAAAAAGGCAGCTTTCTGAAGTTGGGGTCAACCAGGTACCGGCTGACCATGCTGGCCGCACCGGTGGTGTCAATGACCGCTTGACCGGCGCCAGCGGCGCCATTGCTAAACCAGTCGTCGTTGCCTGCGCGCAAAAAGCCGTCATAATAGTTGGCTCTCAGTTCGCCATCCACGCCAAAGTTGGCCCTGATAACAGGGGTGGTGATCTGGGCGCGGGCTAGCAGCGAGCAGGATAAAAAAAGAAGGAGGTGTATAGTTTTTTTCATACGCATGGATTTTAAAAGGTTAGCACCGGCAGGTCAGATACGGAAGCAAATGCTTCCGTATCGTCTATTTGCGTTTCACAATGCGTATGCTCTCAACGGAAGAATCTTCGCTACTGCCGTCTTCTTTAACGGCTTTGATACGATAATAAATAACACCGGGATAAACCGTGTCGTCTTTGAACTTGTATGCACGGGCGCCGCTGCTGGCCATTTCAGCAATGGCTTCATAAAACTCACCGTCGTAAGAGCGTTCTACCACAAACTGTACTACATCCGTTGAGGTGGCGGCCCAGGAAAGTGCTACAGATTGGGCCTGACGGTGAATGCGGAAATGATCAAAACAACTGGTTACGGCTACCGTTTGGGTGGTGGTAGCAGAAATAACCGTTGAAAAATAAGAAGAAGTAAGGGTCAGTACGGCGAAGAGCGCCAGAAAAGGGAGCTTTTTCATAAGGGTACGATTTAGACACTAAAATTAGTTAACACCTTCTTAAAGCAACAGCGTACTTCTTCCCTATTTTGCGGCCACTATTCAGGTAGAAATTTGCAGGATATACGTAGGGGTTTTGTCATCCCTCCAGGAGCCGGACGGCTATACGATCCCCAGTTTTTGCAAAAGCGTTTCGGCCATTCTCCTGTAGGCTTCATGGCTGTAGCCGGCTATATGGGGTGTAATAATTACGTTGGGATGGCGCGTAAGAAACCGCAGTTGCTCTTTTTCAAGCTCGTTATAAGTAGCCAGCTTTTCGTTTTCCAGCACATCCAGCGCCGCACCGGCTATTTGATTTTTTTGCAAAGCGCCTATCACGGCAGCCGTATCGGTTACCTTGCCGCGGCAGGTAGTAACAAAGTAAGGCTGCTGTTGCAGGCTGTCAAAAAAAGCAGCATTGGCCATGTGACGGGTTTCGGCCGTTAAGGGCACATGAAAACTAACGACGTGGGCATAGCGGCTGATCTGCTCCAGGTTGGCCTCTTTGATGTAGCCGCTGCTAAAACCATACTTGTACTTATCATAAGCCAGTACCGTTACATTAAAAGGTTCCAGCAAGCGGGCAAAGGCGGCACCGGTATTGCCATAGCCTATAATGCCTACGGTTTTTCCACTCAGCTCGGTACCCCGGTTTTCATTGCGCAGCCAGGTGTTTCTTTTTACTTCGTTAAACGAGCGGCTGATGTGGTTCATCAGGTTCAGCACCAACGCCAGGGTGTGCTCTGCCACCGCATTGCGGTTGCCCTCAGGCGTGCTAATACACTGAATGCCTTTTTGCGCTGCATATTCGGCATCAATCAGTTCCATACCACTGCCCAGGCGCCCAATCCATTGCAGGTCGGCTGCCCGGTCCAGGATGTTCTTATCAATTTTCAACCGGGTGGTTACCACCAGGCCTGTTATACCGGTAATTGCTTCCTGCAGCTCTTCATAGGTTAAAGCAGGCCTGTACACCATATCATAGCCGGCGGCTGCCAGGCGCTGCAGCAGGTATTCATGTACGGGAGCGGTAATCAGTACTTTCTTCATAGGCCTTACGACATTTGAAACGTCAGTTGTGCAAAGTCAGCAATGCTGAGCTGCTCGGCACGTTTATTAAAAATGGGTTGTTGTAAAGTCGTTGCGTCAAACAGGGAGCGGCAGGCGTTGCGCAGGGTTTTACGTCTTTGCTGAAAAGCCGTTTTCACCAGGGTAAAAAAAGCCGCATCACTTTTCAGGGCCACCTTGTTTTTTCGGGGCAACAGCCGGATGACCGCACTTTTGACCTTGGGTGGCGGGTTAAAGCTGTTTTCATGTACTTCAAAAAGGTATTCCACCTCAAAGTAAGCCTGGGTTAACACGCTGGTGACCCCGTACACCTTATTGCCTTCTTTAGCGGCAATGCGCTGGGCCACCTCTTTTTGAAACATGCCCACCATGCACTCCACTGCCTCTTTCCACTCCAGTATTTTAAAGACGATCTGGGTAGAAATGTTATACGGAAAATTGCCCACCACGGTAAAGGGCTCCTGAAAAGGCGGCGCTATATCCAGAAAGCTTTGGTGGATGATCTTATCCTGCAGCTGCGGGTAGGTATTTTTTAAAAAAACCACTTTTTCATCATCCACCTCCACCGCTTTGAAATCAATATCGGGCAGCTGCAACAAGTATTTGGTCAGTGCACCGCCGCCCGGGCCCACCTCCACCAGCCTTTGAAAAGGATGTCTGGTGAGCTCTGCCACAATTTTGCGGCAGATGTTTTCATCCTTTAAAAAATGCTGTCCCAGTGATTTTTTGAGTGTGTACATTATTGCAAAAGTAAAGCGGTAAAAGCAAAACCCTCCATTTGGAGGGTTGCCTATTTGGTGATAGAAATTAAATGAAGAATAAATCTGCTTGAAACTATTTCTTAATTAGCTTTTGTACCCAACGCTGATTGTTTGCAATTGCTTCCACCTGATAAATACCTGCGGGCAACCTGCTGAGTCCTTTGATTCTGCGATTCGTAAGGCCTGAACTGGCAGTAATGGCCTCCTTAGCAATCAATGCCCCTTTAGAGTCATATAAATTGATCTGTACCTTTCCTGCTCTGCTCAAGTGCAGCTGTATGGCTATTTCATTGTAGAAGGGGTTGCCTATCACCTGCATTTTATCCGCGCTTTCTCTTTTCATAAAGAGGATATGGGTAAACTGATACGTTCCATCTTTATCAACCGATCTTACACGATAAAAAGAGGATGAAATGTTGGCATCAGAATGAGTATATGTTGATTCGTGTGAAACATTTTTGGCTTTTATAGTAGCAACAGAGTAGAAGTTATTGCCATCCAAGCTTCTTTCCAGGAGGTAATGAGACATATTGCTTTCCTCGCTTACTTTCCATTGCAACACATTGCTATTAGCCTGCTGATTACCTTTGAAAGACAAAAAAGTCACAGGCAAAATTGATGGGTTGAATAAAGCTTTTTCATATATGCCTTTGCCATGGGTGGCGGCCCTGACCTTTCCTCCTGGCACTGGTACCAAATCCATTATTAGAGTAGCATCCCAAAAGCCTCCGCCATAATCCATCCAGTTGATACCTCCATCGGCAGTTACAAACACACCCAAATCATTACCCACATAGATAATATCACTATTAAAAGGATCCAGCATTATAGCATTGGTTGGAACATCCGGGAGATTCTCCCTGTCAATGTCGGTCCAGGTAGCCCCTCCGTCAGTGGACTTGAAAACATGCGACGAACCGTAGCCGCCCATGACTACCCAAAGCACATTATCATCCGTAGGGTGTATGGCAATATCCATTACAAAGCGGTTTGGCAACCCTGTCATGATGTTGGTAAAGGAAGAACCGCCATTGGTAGTTTTGAAAAAATTTGGGTTTCCATTTACATGAATTTCATCTACGTCATTATCATACTGGGCAAAAGGCGAAGTGGAAACATACACTTTATTTTCATTAACAGGAGACACGGCTAAAGCCACTGCCGTTTTATTCCTCTTTTCAATATAATTTGTGGCACTGGTGTGAGTATTACCTGTCCAGGTTGATCCCGCATCTGTACTTTTATGCAAGTTATCTGAGCCTAAGTAAACAATATTGGGATTGGATTTACTAAAGGCAATCGGTGCCATGAAGCCTGTCCTGGAATCGGCAACTGAGCCCCAGGCATTAGCAGTTTGGGTATAATTTCCTGCTTTATTGGTTGATTTATACACCGCCCGGGCATCCCTGGACGAAAGAATGATATTATTATTGTCCGGCTTGATGGCACTGGGGCCGCCATCACCGCCAATCACTCTTTTCCATCTACGCGATGCGCCATCGTATACCGCTGTATTATTATCCTGCAGCCCTCCTAAAAAAAGGTCTGCATCTGTTTGAGATTGACCAACAGGGCCAAAAAACTGTGCTGTCTGCAATCCACTATTGCACGACTGAAAAGTGACACTGGAAGCTGTTGCAGTACTTGCATTGGTAGTTAAAAAGATCCCACCATCGGTACAGAAATAAACAGAGTCACTGCTACCTGGCACAAATACAATACTATGCACATCATCATGCACGTATTTGTTGCTCCCTTCCTGTCCTCCCGGCGCTATATAAGTATTCATGGTTGCTCCGGCACCTGCAATGGTAGAACGCGTACCTGTAGTACCGGATATACTGAGCCTATGCTTTCCCACGCCGGCCAAAAAAACCCTATTTACATTATTAGGGTCCACTGCTGCCGCATGTGCAAACCAATATTGAAATTGTCCATGCCCCGAATTGGAAATACCACTCCAA
>JAEWAC010000003.1 GCA_023391895.1 Bacteroidota bacterium | reverse complement strand
TCATCTAGGTAAGGACAACATTTTGGCTGACTGCTTCTATGGCCATCAGGTCCACACCGCCAAAACTCTGGTAGGCCACCTGGTTGATGTCGATGCTTTTGGGCGCATTCTTATTTACCCGCTTGTGGGGCTTGGCGGTTGCCTTCAAGTCTTTCTTTCCCTCATCTCCTGCGAGCTGTTCATTGATCAACAGCTCAATTGCTTTATCACACTGAGCGATTTTCTGCTGTAGTATTTTGTAAAGCTCCAGTTCCTGGGTAAGGGCAAAGAGGTAGTCTTTGCGGTCATTGCTCTGCAGCGCTTTGGCGATTTCTGCCTCTGATTTTCGGCAGTTGTAGTGGCGAAGCGAGGCCAAGGCTTCTGCACTGGTTTCACCTCTACACACCGCTTCTATGATGGCCAGCCCGGTTTCCCCGGTGATGTCCCGCACTACCACATCCAATCTGAGATTGAGCAGCCTGAGATACTTCTGCATCTTGCGAGTGGTATCCGCTGCCGTGTCAATCAAATTGCTTCGGTGCCGGCAGTAGGTTCTAAGTTGTTCGGTGGCACTGTCGGGGAGAAAGCTACCTGTCAGAAGACCTATAGAGTGCAGTTTCTGCAGCCACTGACAATCCTTCACGTCGGTTTTCTTGCCGTGGATGTTCCCCACAAACTTGCCATTGACCAAAGTCACCTTCAATCCCGCCTCTTGCAAGGCAGCGTACAGGTTCTGCCAGTAGGTGCCGGTGCTTTCCATGGCCACGGTAACCACTTTGTTTTCCAACAGCCAATGGGCCAATGCTTTTAAATCTTCGGAATAGACGCCGAACTCCCGCACGTCTTCTTTTGCTTGGCCAATAGCAACATAGTGGGAACGACTGCCTACATCAATACCTGCTGCATGAGGATTGATGATTTCCAAAGCAGCTTTTTTCTTTTTCATAAGATCGGGTTTAGGTGAACGAAAAAAGTGCTCTACAGGAAATGTATCTTTGAGTCGTAATTATTCTGAACGGGGTTCCCGAAAGGGACCACCACTGAAATTATCAAGTAAGCCTTTGGTTGTACAAGAACCAGAGGCTTTTTACATTTCAACCAGAATTGCGCACGGGCTGTTGAAGCACCAGTCAAAACACCGGCCTTGCAATAGAGCAATTCGAATATAGCAGAGACATACGTTAGCTGGAGAAATTAATTTCGACCGCGAAATATGGGGAATTGCGCCTAACGTGAAAGCATTGCTGTCAGGTGTGGCATTGGCAGCAGACCTGCTGATTGTAAAAATACTGATGCCGTGATATTCGTCACCTGCATGGTAGCACTTCCGCCACACTTGCTGCAATGCATTGTTAGGCGGCGTTATGCTGAATAGTCGGGATGCTGTCAATCTGGTTACCTTTCGCATTTGCCTCCTCCTCAAGATCAAAGTCGTCCTGCAATCCGAGCCAGAATTTGGCTGAGGTGCCGAAATACTTGCTCAATCTCAGCGCGGTGTCAGCCGTGATCCTTCGGTTACCTTTCAGAATTTCCGAAATCCTTGTCTGCGGAATACCGATGTCTTTTGCAAGTTTGTAAGCTGAGATACCAAAAGGCATCAAAAACTCCTCTGAAAGCACTTCTCCTGGATGTATGTTTTTAAGTTTTGCCATGTCTTAGTGATTTTAGTGATAATCTAAAATTTCGACTTCAGAAGCATTTCCTGCGTTCCACTTGAAAATCACTCGCCATTGATCGTTGATCCGAATGCTGTAGAAGTTCTTTAAGTCGCCTGATAGCTTTTCCAGCCGATTGGCAGGAGGAATGCGCAGGTCAGCTAAGTCAACCGCATTATTGAGCATTCTGAGCTTTCGCCTGCCGACTTCCTGAACCGTCAACGGGATTTTGCTGACACGCTGCCCTTGCCATATCTTTTCTGTCTCCTTACTGCCAAATGAAACAACCATGCTCCCGAATTGCGTTACTAACGCCAAAGGTAAGTATATTTTTAGAAACGCCAAAATCATAGGAAATCAGTAATGCCGCCTAACGTCAGGCTGTGCAAAAAGGTTCTTCTTCCTTTTATTTTTTGTTTTTCAACTTTGTTTTTAGAAGCTTCTTGTAGTTGGTAATTCTAAGGCTGTCATCTTTCAGGAAGGCGGCTGCCATAAAAAACAGCTTTCAAAGCCGTTTTTCTTTCTTTTTTAGGCCAGTTGCAGCTTTTGGAGCATTTTTCCAGGCGTCAGGATGTTCATTACCCGCTTTAAATTATAACACAGGTACACCAGTCCCAAATCCGCCCCCACTTTTTTAATGCCTTTGAGCAAGGTGTAAGAGTAACCCCACCATCGTTTGATGGTACCAAAAGGATGTTCGACAATTTGTTGGCGCCGCAGGTAAACCTCCGGGTGACGCTGGATCCGTTTTTGGTTCTGCTCCACCGCCTCGGCATACTCACTACGCTCTAGGTTACCCGGCCAGTTTTGTGGGTCGTGCACAAATGAAAAGCAGGACACTGAAGACATTTGTTGGTTTTATAGTGTTTGAAAAAAGAAAGGCTCCTTGTTTTTTCATTTCTGATATATACTTTTTGGTACCAGTGGCCATTGGTCGTTAAGGGATGCCCCTGGGGACACGTGTAGCTGTCGGAGTGGGGATGATAGCGGAAGTCTTCCAGGTGGTAGCCCTTCACCGGGATGGCGGCTTCTGCCCGGTTATAGGTGGGCGGCACATATGTCCAGGTGTTACTATCCAGGCACTGCTGGAGTTGTTCGGCGTTAAAGTAGCCTTTGTCAGCCAAAGCTGTGATCGGGTCATGTGGGTGCAGCCCCATGGCCTCTTTAGCACACCTGGCAGTAGGATACAGCGCTTTGCGATCATTCTCATTAGAGACCTGATAGTGCACGACCAAGCAGTGTTTGTCATCCACAGCCACCTGGGTGTTGTAGGAGATGTCCACCACGCCGGTTTTGTGTACCACGGCCCGGCTTTCGGGATCTACAGTGCTGATCTGGGTGTCAGCGCTTTGTTCCAGTTGTTGTTTCAATTGCTGGTACTGCCGCTTGCGCTCCTGCATCTTTTCCTTATTTTGGGTGAGTTGGAGCAGGCGCTGGATGTCTTTGACCCTGGTTTTTTCTTTGTGGTCGATTTCATTCATCTCCTCGAGGTACTCAGCTACCTTGTGATCAATGTAGGCCAGCTGCCGCTGGATCTTTTCTGGGTTGTAGTTGTTTTTCTTGCTGTTCTGGGCCCTATATCTTGTTCCGTCGATGGCAATGGTTTTTTTGCCCACCAGCTTCCACTGGCACATCAGGGCCACCAGCTGGCGAAACACTTCCCGGATTTGTTCGGGATGTCGCTTGCGGAAGTCGGCGATGGTATGGTACTTCGGTACCAGGCTGCCGCACAGCCACATCACTTCCACATTGCGCCGACACTCGCCCTCCAGCCGTCGGGAAGAGCGGATGCCATTGAGATAACCATAGATGTATAGCCGCAAGAGTAAGGAAGGGTGGTAATTGGGTCTGCTATTATCATTGGTGAACTTGCCTCTAAAATTGAGGGCTGCATAATCAATGTCATTACAAAAGGCATCCATGACCCTGACCGGGGCATCCGAGGCAATGAAGTCCTCCAAACAAAAAATGGCTGTTTGCAGGCGGTGCGTGCCCTCAATGTAAGCCATAAACAACGCTTTAGACCCTCAAAGCTACCGACACTTTGAAGTATCCTACCCGCTGAGTACCTTTAGCCCACCCGCAGACACCCTTTTTGCACAGTCTGACGTTAAACGGCTTTGCGTTTGTGGCGGCAGTCCGTAATACGTCAGCTTAAATTTAGTACTAAAGTCGAACAAAGTGCAATTGTTCAGCATTTGTTCGATAGCCGCCATAACGCGAAACCGATGTTGGCAGCAGTTACTTACTATTATATAGTTTCTTTGTATCTACAAACTGACTGAAACCTTTGCTGTAAAAAGATTTGACTTGACTTACAGGATCAGATGCGATATCAAAGGATTTTGATCGAATTACTTTCCCGTCCACACAACAAAATCTACTAACGCCAAAAAAGGCAGACGGATTAAAACCAACACATAGATTGCTAATATTTCTCCCGCTGGTAGTATATACCTCTGGACGCGAATAAAGCTTATTAAATGTCCATTTGTTTAAGTAACCAATACCGTTGCTATCTATTGTCAGAATGTTTTCGTCAACATTCGACTGAACTAAGTTTACCTCACCGACGTATCCATCCGGAACAATCACCTTCAAAGTGGGAGAATACAATTGGTAATGATATGCTATAAATGAAATTGAAATTGAAATCAAGTAAATAGTCAAAAAGGAATATCTCTTCACAAAGAATCTTAGAAGTAAAGCTATAAGCAAACAAACAATTAAAATTGCAACTATAAACATTCCACCTAAAACGACTCCGGAAAGAATTACTCCACCAGGAACCGTTGTTAGTTTGATGAACAAACTAATTAAAAGTAGCGCTGAAATAATTCCAAATAGGACCTTGAGGTTACGGTTTTTCATAATTGCTGCCAACACTCCAATATACGACACAAAACAATATTGGGCAACTGTGTCGTTTTCTTTGTGTCCATTTCAGGATCAATGATTTGCAGTGTTGCTTTCTTTGTTGCCCAGTTTTAAAAATGGCATCTTGAACTACGTTCCGGCAACAAGAAAAACGACACGCACATTATAGTTTTAGCTTATCCAGTGGACTTTGCACATTGCCAATGTTTTTGATACTGACATGGGTATAGATCAGCGTGGTTTTTAGGCTCTGATGTCCGAGCAACTCCTTTATATAGCGCAGATCGGTTCCTCCTTCCAGCAGGTGGGTGGCATAGCTGTGGCGCAGGGAATGAATACTGCCTTTCTTATAAACCTTAGCCTTCCCTTTAGCGGTAGCCAGTATCCGCTGTGCAGTCCGGGTGCTGATAGGCGCTCCCGAATGATCACCTTCAAACAAATAAACTTTAGGTCTATATTCTTTAAAATACTGCCTTAGGGTTTCCAACAGCCTTTGGGAAAGCGGCACCATACGATCTTTCTTACCTTTTCCCCGCTCAATGAGCATCATCATGCGTTTGGAATCTACATGAATAATTTTGAGCCGTACCAGCTCACTTACCCGCAGACCGGCTGAATAAGCAGTCATCAGTAAGGCTTTATGTTTCAGGTTACCAGTGTTGTTGATAAGGCTTACTATTTCTTCTTCTGCTAGAATAGATGGCAATTTCATTGGTTTCTTTGGCCTGGGTAGGTCATAGAACTCTCGCGGACGTTTTTCTACCTGTTCAAAATAGAATTTGATGGCATTTACAGCCGTATGGACGTGGGCTTCACTATATCTTTTCTTCTTTATGAGCCAGAGCAGGTAGGACATAATGTGCTCTTTGGTTAGGTCATTAACCGACACAGCGCCCAGGAGACGCAACAGGCAATGAAACTCGTTGGAGTAAGTTTTCTGTGTGCTTTGGCTGTATCCTTTCAACTGGAGCATGGTCTGTAACGCTTTGAAGGCCTGCAGATTTTGGTGGTTGAGAGGGTGCTGCAGGAGCAATAAGGCTCTTTGTTTGGACAGCGCATCATTTTTGACAGAAGGACGTACACTTTTCCGCTGCTCCAGGTACTGCTTCAGTGGCTTAGCGTTTAGAATTGCTCTGTCTTTGACTTGCGCCTTCAGTGCTTCATAGCTTTCCTTACTCAAAGGCAGATACCAGCAATTGTGTGTACGGCTAAAGCGGGCACCCTTTATTTGCCGCACAATGTTTTCTATTTCTTTCGTATGGGCAAAGCGTACAGCTATGTTTTCTTGGCCTCTATGATAAAGAGGCTCCAGTTGGATTATGGTGTTCATTCGGCAAAGGCTCTGATACATTATACCTAAACGCTATACTAAAATATTTAGTCTGCCTTATCCTGCAAAACTTTTATCCAGCTTATTCTTTTTCTGTGTCAATATGATAGCCTAAAAGATGCCTGAGTTCTGGTGAAGGTAGGTAGCCGGAGAAGGGTTCGCCTGTTTTTTCATCAATCCAATCACACTGGTTTAGTTTAAAGTCCCATTCCTTATACTCAGTAATTAAGCGGTTGTGCTGGTAGGCTTTTTCTCTTCTTTAGGCAGGTTAAAGCCAAAGCGTTCAAAAATGCGAATACCTTTCATAGCGATAAAGATGTTGTCTAGGGCAGCCGTATAAATATCCCTGTCTCCTTTCCCCTTTGCTTTATTATTGACATCCGGTTCCGTGAAAATCTTACTGCCATACTTGACGGTCTCGATAAGGTCATGTTCCAAGTCCTCTACTTTTCTCGCTTTCTGAGCCCTTGGGACTCGCAAACTGACGGGTGCAGAGTGTTAGCCATTCCTTTATGAGTATGTCTGCCATTTCCTTAGAAGCAACAATGAGGTGCAGGTGGGGGTTGTACTTCTTTGTAATGGGGTTGAAGTTGCATTCCAGGGACTTGATGCCCATCAGCCGTACCCCTTTACCTCTTTGCGCCCTTTTTTGTATTTGCTGCTGATTTTTCGAAAGCCCCGGTTCATGTCCTTCATTCGCTTTTGCAAGCTTTTTAGCGGTACAGACTTAGCCGTCAGGGTAACAAAATAGGGTTCTTGCCACTCTCTTACTACCGGCAGGTACTTATTGATAATCTGGGGTTTGCGGATGCTGCAGCAAAGGGTGCAGAAGCGGTTCTTGCAGTACTGGCCATATAGCCTGCCATTTGCGGTGTATATCTTGCTTTGGCAGTGATAGGTGTTCCAGTAGCTTTGCTTTCCTTCGCTATCCTCTTTTTTGCTGGCTACATCCACCAGGCTTAGGATCATTTTATTGGTGATCATTTTTCGTTTGGCCCTGCCCTGAATTACCTTGTTATCACTGAGGTCTGAGCCTTCTCCACTGATGATGACCGCTGCTTTAGGGTTTTTCCCTGTCCCGTTTTGTGCTAATGTATTTTAAAAGGTTAACAAAAACCGAAAAAAGCTACTCATGGTACAATTACCCAATGGCTGCTCCTGCAGCAAAATGGGCGTGACACCCCAAAACTGGGAAAAGCCTGGTGCTTCTGTAGAGATTTACTGGCCTATCCCTTACCGTTTTTATAATCCGACTTATAAAAAAGACCGAAACTAAAGTACGCAAAGAGGGTGATCATCAAAGGCATGAACAAGTTCAAAACCCTATATGAACAAAGGGGAGGAAGTGAAGCAGCTGATGAGTTATGAACTGCACCTGCTCCAAACAAGGCGTATAATCCCATGACCCAAACCAAGGTAATTGCTGCTCTGACCGATTAGGAGTTGGAGAGAAACCTATTTATGGCAGCCCTCAGGTGACCCGGTATAAAATGAAGTGCAAAACCCATGAGCTAAAGTGGGGTGGTAAATACAGGCATACCATCCAGAGTTGGCAAAATAAATGTTATCGCTGCGTCAGAAAGGATATGGCTGAACAGACTCATTTTGCCAGGCTATAGGTAAGCAAAGCCATTCATAACCTTTCGGAATATCAGCCGCATGCCTCATGACGACCTCAACCATTGAATGGTGGCGGCCAGTCCTTCTTTGAGTGAGCGGGGACGAAAGTCCAGATCCCTGGCGGCCCGGCTGGTATCTTTAGACCAGTCATAGGGCAACTTTTTAACCCACTCTGGTGTAACCAAAGGCTTGGATCCAAACCACCTGGTTTTGACAATCTCCAGGGAAGCAATCATGCGAATAAGGGGATAAGGGATGTGATATAATGTTCGTTGCACGCCCGATAATTGCTGAACCAAAGCAAAGAACTCGTCGTAGCTGGCATTCTCGCCCCCGATAATATATTGTGATCCCGGAATGGCTGTTTGCATGGCGGCTATATGGCCATTGACTGCATCATCAATATATACATAATTCATCGTTCCCTTCCCGTTACCGGGAATGATCTTCCACTTGCCCAGGAGGTAATCCCGAACCATGAGGGTGGCGGTATTGCTGTCATCAATAGGTCCCGGGCCGTATACTTTGGTCGGATTGACAACAACTATCGGAAGGCCGTTGCGGTAACAGGCGAAGGCCAGTTCCTCGGCAGCATTTTTGGTTTTTTCGTATTCCGTGTAAAGTTCCGGCCGCCGGGGCGTGTTTTCGTCAGTCACTTCTCTGGTAGAGGGAGGCAACAAACCCGCCGTAGAGGTATACACTATTTTATCAACAGACAAGTCCGCCGCTATACCCAAAACCTTTTCTGTTCCGGTAACATTGACACGGTGATAGGCGCTTTGATCTTTCATCCACATTTTAGCCAGTCCGGCCAGGTGATACACCTGCCTGCAACCTTGCATGGCTTTTCGGATACTGTCCTGGTCGAGGATATCGCCCTCAAAAATCCTGATGTTGGCGTGCTGTAAGGCAGCATGGGCACTGGTTTTTCGAACCAGCACATGAACCGTATTGCCTTGGTGCGCCAGGTAAAGCGCCAGGCGATTGCCGATAAAGCCCGAAGCACCAGTAATAAAGATGGGCGCCATAAACCAGTTAGTTGATTATTGATGAAAAAAGACTTGGGCTGCCGAATATTTTACCCCTTATCAAAACCCTGACTACCGGTTGAATCATTTTCCCCATGCTCTTTCTCCCGTATGTTGATGAGGCTTGTTCATAGATAAATCATCCAGGTGGTGCGGGACCTGAAAGGGAATGACATCAGCGGCTATCACATATGCATTCCTATTTTTTGGGTGCAGGATCAACTTACTGCCATCGTCCCCCAGCAGGTAAAAGGCCCCTCCCACGAAGGCGAATCCTTGGAAGTTGCCCTTAACATTCAGGGGAACCTTAGCTTCCCAACCTTGTTTCCCCAAATTATAAGCATACACATGGCAATCACCTTTCAGGAGATAAGCCGATTGATGAGGTAAGGTGGTCCCTGCAGCAACGGAAGGCTTGTTTTTCAGATCTGCGGTTTTCAGCGAGTCGGGGCTGGCACCTTTAGCAGGTGGCTGCAGGGGTGCCTTATGGAAAAGGTAAACAGCGGCGATCATCAATAAGGATGCCACTATGGTTACGACAACCGGCCAGCGGATTTCAAAACGCCGGGTGGCACCAACGCCGGATACCGTTGCAGAAGCCGAAAACAAGCTTCTTACCAAAAGGTCGGCCAGGCTTACCGGGAGCACTTTCGAAGTAAGCACATAGAGTTTAGCCACACCTCCGGGTACAATCATTCTTTTCCCCTGCAGCATGCCTTTGACTCCTGCTTCGGCAATTGTCCTTGGTGTTTCATGGATCCAATCCGAGAACGTTTTACCAATTTTTTGTTCTACCTGCGCATTTATTTTATGGGTGGAGCCGCCGGGACAAACAACCGACACGGAAACAGGTGTACCGGTCAGCTCATTGCGCAAGCTGGTGGAGAGAGTATTGACGAATGCTTTGGTGGCGGCATAAAGGGCCTTGTTGGGAATATTGAAAAACGAGGCCGTGCTGCTCACATTCAGTACGTAGGCTTTACCCTGCTTTTGAAGCATCGGTATAAACAAATTCAGGATGGACGCAACCACACAGGTATTAAGCTGAATCATCAACTGTATTTCTTCCGGGCTACAGTCCTGAAAGAGCTGGTGGCTGCCGACTCCAACATTGTTGATTAGTTTGTCCACTGCATAGCCACCCTGCTCACACCATTGGTACACCTGCCGGGCAGCCGCCGGATTGGCCAGGTCAGCCTCCAGGTAATCAGCCAGCACCCCATATTGCTCCTGTAACTGGTTGGCTAATGCCGCCAACCCTGTTTCAGGAAGCGCCACCAGCAACAGGTTAAAACCTCTTTTGGCACACGCTACCGCCAGTTCCCGGCCAATACCTGCACTGGCACCGGTAATGAGGGTGTACTTCCTCGTCATATACTTTAAATTTACTATTTGTTGGTTAAATCACCACAAATAAGTAAGCCCTTACGAACCTAGGCCAGGAGAAAACGAAATGCTGTGACGGATGAAACGGATGAAAGCCGGCATCTTCATTTTTAGCAAAATCACCTGCATTGATCAATTCTTTTACGGCTGTTGGTTGCCACAGGCTCTACCGCCGGCTGCAGGTATTTTTTTGAAAATATATTACGTCAGTTCAGACTTACTGGAATCCACCACTTACAGGGAAACTTGGTTTGATTGTTACCTTCACCCAAAACAGATAGGCAAAGTAATTGTATCAAATACTGCTTTGTATTTGTTTTAAAAAGCTCTTGATAAGAAGAGGATCACATGAAAAAAATCAACGAAATCACTTTCCGGAACGACTTTGTCGAAAGCTTTCCGGGCGACGATACCGGCAACACCCGGCCGCGGCAAACACCGGGAATGTTGTACAGCAAAGCCCTGCCAACCCCGGTACCCAAAGTAACCCTGCTGGCCTGGAGTGAGGCACTGGCGGAAGAACTGGGGCTATCCCAACCCACTTCACAAGAGGAGATCGACATCCTGGGCGGAAACAAGGTTACCCCTTCCATGTATCCTTATGCCGCCTGCTACGCTGGCCACCAGTTCGGAAACTGGGCAGGGCAACTGGGTGATGGCCGCGCCATTACACTGGGTGAGCTGGTGACTTCAACAGGTCAGCAATGGGAGTTACAGCTAAAAGGCGCAGGTCCCACCGCGTACAGCCGCCGCGCCGACGGAAGAGCCGTACTGCGGTCCTCGGTCAGGGAATACTTGATGAGTGAAGCCATGCATTACCTGCGGGTACCAACCACCCGTGCCCTGAGTTTGGTGAGCACCGGGGAGCCGGTTCTACGCGATATGTTTTACGATGGGCACCCGGCTTATGAACCCGGCGCTATAGTTATGCGGTTGGCGCCCAGCTTTCTTCGTTTTGGCAATTTTGAAATGCTGGCCGCCAGGGGCGAGACAGACAATTTAAGAAAACTGGTGGCGTGGACCCTTGCAAAACATGATCCCCATCTGCAGGGCGAAGACCAGGTGATGAGCTGGTACCAGGAAGTGGTGGACCGGACAGCCCGGCTGATGGTGGAGTGGATGCGGGTGGGTTTTGTACACGGCGTGATGAATACCGATAATATGTCGGTTCTTGGATTGACCATTGATTATGGACCGTACTCGTTTGTGGACAACTACGACCCTGCCTTTACCCCCAACACCACGGATCTGCCGGGCAAAAGGTATGCTTTCGGACGACAGCCGGCTATTGCCAAATGGAACCTGGGCTGCCTGGGCGGGGCCCTCCTGCCACTCGTTTCCGGCGAGGAGGAATTGATCCAGGTGGTGGATCGTTACGATGATATTTACTGGACGGCCTACTACTCCATGATGGGCAATAAATTGGGACTGGATGCAGTAAGACCCGATGATATCCCGCTAATGACGGATCTGGAACAGGTGCTGGCGACCGTGCAACCGGATATGACGATCTTTTACCAGTTGTTAACCCACCTGCCTCAGGATACGGCAGGAAACAAAGAAGCCGTGCTTGCGCATTTTGACGAAAGCTTTTATTCACCCCTTTCCCCAAAACAAGCAGATTTGTTCTTTGAGTGGATGCAACGCTATGGGGAAAGAAAAAAGACCAATACCATCAGCCCTGAAGCCGCTCAAAAACGCATGCAGGAGCACAATCCCCGTTTCATTTTGCGGAACTACCTGCTGCACCAGGCCATTGAAGACCTTGAAAAAGGAGAGGATCGTCTGTTTATACAACTCCAGCAGGCCCTCAAGGAACCTTATACGGCCAATCATGATGCTTTCTTTCAAAAGCGGCCATCATGGGCGGGCCAGAAAGCCGGTTGCTCCATGTTGAGTTGCAGTTCTTAATTCCTGAAAACACCGGCTTTAACGGTTCGGCTGCTCCGAAAAATGGCGAACAACACCGCGCAGGGTATGGGGTTTTGAAAGAAATTACACCACCTCTGGCACCTTGCAGAAAGGGAGCAAAAACTAACAATTTCTTACCGCTTTCCGGCACTATTCTTTCGGAATAATAAGTGTATGGGAACCAGTCAATTCAACCCCATGCAAGGAGTATACAAACATGAAAAACTTATGGATAAAAAACCTATTCATCACCGCACTATTCCTCATCAGTGCTACGGCTGGCTGGGCACAGTCCAGGCAGGCAACCGGGCCCACTCCCATCGATGCCCATAGCCTGTTCCGAACAGTGGACGGCATTTACTTTGACCTGGAGCAGGACCCGGCCGCGGCCAGTATCAACAGCTATTTCAACATCCTGGACTGGCTGCAGGGCCGGGTGGCCGGGCTGCAGGTGTATACCTTAAGAAACGGTACCCGGGTGCCGGTCATGCGCAACCAACTGGCTGCAGTGTATGTGGACGACATACGCTATGATGCTTCTATTCTAAATGCGCTGCCGGTGCAGGATATTGCCCTGGTTAAAGTGATGAAAACACCAGGCCTTTTCACCGGTCCCGGGGGTGCTATCGCTATTTATACCAAACGAGGGGATGGTGAAGAAGAAAGTGAGGAATAAGGCTCATCTCCCATGCGCAAAAGAGTGGAGCCCGGCCATACGCCAGGCTTTTTTATACTCACAGGCATTGATGGTGATGCTGCTTACTATTTCAATTGACCTATCGTTAGTAACAGGCTTAGCATAGGCTTTTAAGGCTTTCGCCTGCCCTACCGCCATATCTCTAAAGCTGTAAGAGAACGGGAGCAGCGCTTTCTTATACCCAGCTGTTATCCAAATCGGTTTATGATGATGGCAAAGTAAACTCTTTCAAAACCCCATAGCACGAATGTGGCAGTTTTGTCCCTGGCACTTGCATTATGGCAACAACAAGATTTCGTTATCATAATAGCAATTTGGTATCAGCTCCTTCTCCAGGCAGTTCCCATAGCATAAAGAAGGGTTATAAAGCATTCGCTTGCTTTATAACCCTTCGTGAATCATGGCTTATTGCTCCTATAGCTAAAAAGGTAACTGATAACCGGCATGAAGCCCAAATAAACTAACGCCACTGCCTGCCGGAGCGCCATGCTGGTAACGAGCCCCCAGGTCAATGCGGCCAACTTTTAAGCCGCCCCCTAAAGCCCAGGTCAAACTTCCTTTTGAATCTACCGTTTTAGTAGAGGTACTCCCGCTTTGCACTTTTGTGATTAAGCGATAAGTGCCACGTCCTATTTGTGGTTCTACATATAAGCCATGGGTGTTAAAACGATAGCCTGCCAGTACTGTTTCTATTCTTGTCCTTTCCTTAAACTCGCGGCTTGACCCTTTTGCATTATAAGAGGAATAGCCTGCAGACAACGTAACCTGACCGGATGCACCTACTCCAATCAATGCTTTACCATAAATACCCGGACCTTTCCGAAAGTCAGCAAAGTCGCCAAAAGGAATGCCGGCTTCAAAACCTGCTGCTATACCATTATTACCTTTTTGGGCACTTACTGTTATCGAACAAAAGATGATGGCCATCCAGGTGAAGGCTCTTTTTTGTATCATAGTGTTTGATTTTTACTCAAGGTTGAATTGAAACTTTGTTCCTTGCTGTTGGTCAGCCATGCTACTCAACAGGGACCGTATAGAAAACAGGTTATTTCATCTGTTGACCCAGCTTACGATAACCCGCATAAAAAAACAGGGGAAATACCAGCAAGGTTAAAACAGTTGCGGTCGTCAATCCGCCAATCACCACAATGGCCAACGGCTTTGAGGTTTCTGAACCAATGCCGGTTGACAGGGCGGCCGGCAACAAACCAATGGCCGCCATCAGGGCGGTCATCACAACCGGTCGTACTCTTGATGCCACACCCTCTTTAATGGCCATTTCAAGCGAATGATGGGTGAATTCGTGTTTCTTTATTTTCTGAATGTTCTTCTTGAAAACAGAGATCAGGATCACCCCGTTTTGAATACAGATCCCGAACAAGGCTATAAACCCGATACCGGCAGATATACTGAAGTTGGTACCGGTAAGTAATAGAGAAGCAATGCCGCCAATAATGGCAAAAGGCACGTTCAGTAATACCAGCCCCGCATCTTTAATATTGCCAAACATGATGAACAGAATCAAAAAGATGATCAGTATGCTGATGGGTACCGCCTCTGCTAAACGTTTTGTGGCGCGCTGCTGGTTTTCAAAATCGCCGGCCCACTGCATTTCATAACCTTTATCCAGTTGAATGGCCTTGTTTACTTCTGCCTGTGCTTCTGCTATGGTACTGCCCATGTCTCTGCCGCGTATAGAAAACTTTATGGCTGAATAACGCTGGTGCTCGTCACGAAAAATAAGACTGGGCCCGGTATGTTTGCTGATGGATGCAATGTTCTTGATAGGCACTTTAGCACCACCGGATGTGGGCACCATTAATTCGCCTATGGATCCTGCATTGTTTCGATAAGCTTCGGCATAGCGCAGGCGCAGCTGAAACTTGCGTTCGCCTTCGTATATCTGGCTGATGCCTTTACCGCCTATGGCCATTTCAATGATGGCATTGGCATCAGCAGTGGTAACACCATATAATGCCATCTTATTTTCATCCAACTCAATCCGCATTTCAGGCTGTCCAATGTTTTTAATAACGCCCAGATCTTCCACGCCTTTTATGCCTTTCAAAATGCCATACACCTGCCCGGCAACAGCCTCTGTATAATGCAAGCTATCGCCATACACTTTTACCGCCAGTGACCCTTTTACACCCGATACCGCTTCTTCCACGTTATCCATGATGGGTTGCGAAAAGTTTAAATCAATACCGGGGAACCGGGCGAGCTGCACCTTCATTTCTTCTATTAACTCTTCTTTTGTAAGGCCACTTTTCCATTCATCTTTGGGATGGATGTCTACATGAAACTCTATATTGTAAAAGCCGGTAGGGTCGGTACCATCATTCGGTCGCCCGGTTTGCGACATAACGCCTTTTACTTCCGGAAAGGCCCGTATCACCTTTCGCATCTTATTGGCCAGGTCGCGTGAGTCTTCCAACGATATACTCAACGGGCAGGTAGCACGAATGTAAATGGCACCTTCGTCCAGTTCCGGTAAAAACTCTGTACCCAGGAATTTAAATGAGAACAACCCAATGGCAACAACTGCTGTGGCAATGATCAGCGTTATCTTTTTGCGCAGGTACACAAACGAAAAAGCCCGCATCACCCCGTTGGTGACCAGGTCTACAAAGCGGTTGTGTTTTTCCTTTACGTTTTTATTGAGTAAAAGGCTGCTTAAAACCGGCACCAGGGTTAAGGTTAAAATAAGTGCACCCAACAAGGCAAAGCCCAGTGTCCAGGCCAGGGGCGAAAACATCTTACCCTCTACTTTCTCAAACGAGAAGATCGGCAGTAAACCGGCAATGATAATAAGCTTGGAAAAGAAAATAGCCTTGCCCAGTTCGCCACCGGTATTCTTGATCCATCCCAGTTTCGACATTTTGTTAAAGCGCTGTATACCGTACCGGTGCGACTTCTGGTCGAGCAGTACAAAAACGCCTTCCACCATTACCACCGCCCCATCAATGATGATCCCGAAATCGATGGCACCCATCGAAAGCAGGTTGGCACTCATGCCTTTTAAAGTAAGACAGATAAAGGCAAACAAAAGGGAGAGCGGAATGATCAGCGCCACAATCAGCGTGGTACGCCAGTCTGCCATAAAAATGAAAACAATAACGGTTACGAAGATGATGCCCTCCAGCATATTATGCATCACCGTGTGGGTGGCATAATCAATGAGGTTATTGCGGTTATAAAAAGTCTCAATGCTTACCTCTTCCGGTAATACCTTTTCATTGAGGTAGGCTATTTTTTCTTCTACGCGTTTGATGACCTCGCTGGGATTTTCTCCTTTCCGCATCACAATAATGCCCTGCACCACATCATTTTCCAGCTCCCGGCCCACCTGTCCCAGCCTGGGCAGGTTGGATTCATTTACCTCGGCCACATCTTTTACCAATATGGGCGTACCATCAATGTTCTCAACAATGATATTCCCGATCTCTTCTGTATTGTTCAGCAGCCCAAGCCCCCTGACCACATAAGCCTGTGCGTTCTCCACAATAATATCACCCCCTACGTTGATATTGCTTTTTGAAACTGCTTCATATACATCCAGTGGTGTAATGTTGTAGGAAGCCATCCTGTCGGGATTGACCTTTATTTCATAGGTTTTTACTTCCCCGCCAAAACTAACAATGTCACCTACACCGGGCACCGCCAGCAACCTGCGTTCAATGATCCAGTCCTGGATGGTTTTGAGTTCTCTTACCGTTTTGGTATTGCTTTTCAGGGTGTACCGAAAGATCTCTCCGGTAGGGCCGGTCGGGGGCTGCACATCGGGGTCAGCACCGGCTGGCAGTTCAACATCCCGTAATAAATTATTGACCTGCTGCCGGGCAAAGGCATCATCTACGCCATCGTCGAAAATCACCTTTACCACAGACAAGCCAAATACGGTGGTAGACCGGATGGAGGTTTTCTTTTGTACCGGGTTCATGGCAATTTCAACCGGCAGGGTGACAAATTTTTCTACTTCTTCCGCACTTCTGCCGGGCCATTGGGTAATAATGGTGATCTGTGTATTGGTTACATCGGGAAAGGCTTCGATAGGAATTTTTTTGAAAGCCAGGGCACCCCATACAATCAACACAAAGGTGGCAAAGAAGATGAACAATTTATTTTTTAGCGAAAAGCCAATGATATTTTTAATGAGTTTACTCATACAACTGTTTTAAAACTATTTTGCGTTTAATGCCTGGAATAGAAATACCTGCGACTGGGTTACAACCTGCTCGCCTTCTGATAAGCCTTCTACAAAGGCTTTGTCACCCACCTTTTTGATCATCCTGATGGCGCTTCTTTCCAATGTCTTGTCATCTTTTTTCACCACCACATACAGTTTGCTGTCTTCAAACACGATGGCTTTGTAAGGAATGGCCAGCAACCTTTTGGGCGTTTTTACATGCACCTTTATGGTAGCAAACATTTCCGGCTTCAGCTCGTAATTGGCATTGCTCATGCTGATACGTACCTGCATGGTGCGGGTGCTGGGGTTTAAAACATTGTATATCTTATCTATTTTACCGATGTACTCTTTATCGGGGCTGGACAAGGTGCTCACTTTTACTTCATCGCCTATATGAATGTTATTGATGTCTCTTTCATACACATGGGCCATGACCCATACCGTGGACAAATCAGCAATGGTGAAAAGTGGTGTGTCGTTATCTTGCCTTACTTCCGAGTTATTAGTGATGTTTTTCTCAACGATAAAACCACTGATGGGTGCCGCCAATACATAGCTGGAGCTTTTACCCCCGGTGATGGCGGAAATCTGCCTGGCCTTATTCAGTTCCGATACCGCTTTATTGTACTCCAGTTTGGCATGGATCAACTCTTTTTCGGTGGCCAGGTCGCCTTTGTACAGATCATCCAGGGACTCCATGTTCTTTTTGGCAATGGCTACGTTGGATTCGGCAAGCGCTACATCATGCGTCATGCTGGCTACTTCGGTGCTGCGCAATACGGCCAGTGTTTGTCCTTTCTGTACATAGTCGCCCAACTCCCTGGTAGCATTGCTGATCTTGCCGCTGACCAGCGCGTATACCTTTGCCTGCCGGCCTTCGCTGGGCACGACCTTGCCATTCAGCTTTATTTCATCGCTTACGGCTTCAATGATTGCAGTAGCTGTTTCCACCCGCAGAATAAGACTGTCCGGTATGGCACTAACCTTTGTTGCAACATGGGTTTCTCTTGTACTGTTGCATGAAAAAATAAGGGTGGTGCTGAGTAGAGCACCCCAAAAAACTATAATGAATTTCATAAAAAGTATTTAGTTGTTGATAATGGTTTTACCAATGGAGAGGTGCAGTTCTTCAATGGCCTGCATCATTTCGTTTTGCAAGTTGTTTAGCTGCAGCATGCTGTCCTTATAGGATTCGTAGAAATCAGTAAACTCCAATAAGCTGATGTTTTTTTTCTGAAAGTTTTCTGTAATGCTTTGCAGGAGTCTTTCAAAATCAGCCTTAAAGGCGGGGTCAATTGTTTGCAGCATTCGTTCGGCATTCAATGCTTTGGTGTAAGCCTTTTGCACTTCGTTTTCCACCACCATTTTCTGGTGCTGCAGCAGTACCTTGCTTTGCGCCATGTCTATTCTTGCCGCTTTGACATTACCCTGGTTTCGGTTGAAGAAAGGCAGATCAATGGCCAGGTTCAGGAAAGAGGCATTGTCAACATGCGCACTTCTTTTGTCAAAGGTGCCGCCAATTGTCAGGTCGGGCACAGCCAGCGCTTTTTGCAGGGTGTAATTCTGTTCTGCATACAAAATGTTGGTTTGTGCTGCTCTCAGGTCGCTCCTGTTGGCATAGGCTGAATCTAACAGGTTTTGTAAATTCTGTTTGCTGACATGGGCCAACAAGGCCTCGTTTTCTCCTGCTGCAGGTGCTATACATACGCCGTTCATTTGCAACAGCAGCTGCAGTTCGGCCATTAAGTCATTGATCTCGTTTTGTAACGAGGTTTGCTCTGCTTTCAGGGCATACAATAACGATTTGATACGTACCGCATCTTTCAATGTAACGGCACCCCGGTTGCGCAGTTCTCTATACGTGGCATCGAGTTTTTCCAGCGATGCAATTTGTACCGCATAAGCTTTAGAAGAGCTTTGCAGAAAATGAATGGCGTAAAAGTTGCTGCGCACGGTATAGCGCAGGGTTCTTAATACATCCAGAAAACGTTCTTCCGCCAACTGGGTACCGGTAGTAGCCAGCTTTACTTGTTTATTACGCTTCCCGGCAAGAATGATCAGCTGCTGCACATCGATGGTATACTGACCTGTTCTATTACTGATATCAGGAGCCTTTCTTAGCTCAGTATTGTAAACACCGCCGGATACGGCAATACTCGGGTTATTATACAGCTTTGCCTGCAGCACCTGGGCCTTGGCGGCATCTATATTGTATTTTTCTGCTAATAGTATAAGGTTACTTTCTATGAAATGTTGCTCTGCCTGTTGCAGGGTAAGACGCAGTGTATCCTGGGCATTGGACACCATACCGCAAAGCATGGTCAATGCATACAGGATGACCCTGTAAACTTTGATGGACATAATAAATTAGATTGATAAACGACCACACATACATGCACAACAAGTAAAGCCAGGCTTTATCCTGTTATGATGTCAATTACTATTAATAAAAAACTGAAGGATATCAGTTATGGAAAGATTAAACCTGGTCGGGTGGTGGCGTAGTAATTTCCCGCATTATAGGGGTAATTCTTGGTGCGTTAAAAGGGGTATATTGTTTTCCTTCAACTGGATAGGAAACGAAAACAACCTCAAATTGTTTGGAAAGTATATAGCTGTGGGTATTCGCCAGATGGAAAAATTCAGGCTGGTCATCGTCTTCGTCGGTTGGCTGCGCCGCCTTTTTGTTGGAAAGCTTTTTTACAACAAACTCCAGGACGCTATTGATATCGTCCACCTGAACACCTTTGCTGTTATATATGTCCTGCTCCTCCACCACCGGAAAAAACATGGAGGTGTTTAAGTGTGTCAACAGTAATATAAAAGCAAATAATTTTTTCACGCCGTGCAAAAATAATCAGTGAGGTATATAAAAGTGTTAAGATAATGTTTCAATGAAAAAATCATGATTGGTGGTTCTGCAACGAGCAAAAACAGTTTAATGCTTGCCGCAAGGTTGCCGACACGGTGCCTGTCAATTGTTCTACAGCGGTCTTGTAGAGCCATCCTGCCTTTTCATTTCCAGTAAAGTAATTTTCGGATGATGTCACCACAATAAGAGATCATCGGAAGAAAAATCATCAGGCAAACCGCAATGGGTTTCCGGAAGGAATGTGTGTAACCTTGACGCCGGGCACGTGTTCCTTAAGCCACTGCGCCATAAAGGCCGCCCCGGGTTCTTCACTGTCCGTATGACCTAACACTACCAGCGACAGCCGTTTTCCCTGGGCACGGGCATCCCGCACATATTCCGCCGTTTCCCACTCCTGTATCTCGCCTACCACCGCCACTTCGGGTGCCTCCCGGCGAATGGCTTCTATATGGTTGCGGCCGCCATAGGCGCCGGGCATCAGCAGCACTTTGCTGCAGGTCTGCGACAGCTCGCCTATGTAGCGGACCATACTGATGCCTAATGCCTTTTTTGCCTGTTGTATAAATGCTTCAAGGGTTATAGAAGGCACGGTGAAACGGCCGGGCACCTGTGGGTCCTGGTACTTTTGCCATCCCAGGCGGTCCACCACACCTTTCAAAATGCCATCCGGCTGGTGCCGGTGTATGTAATCGTGGTTGCGCCAAACGGCAATGTTATGCTGTTGCAGCAGGCCCATCTTAGCCTGGTATACAGCATCCTGCTGCAGCCAGTCCGTGACATCCGCGTGGTTGTAAAAAGTAGGTTCATGGGCTATGATAAAATTGGCGCCTGCCGCTATGGCTTTTTGAATCACTTCCATGGTGGCAAACATGGTGGTCACCACGCCAGTTACCTGCTGGTCACGGCTACCGGCCTTGAGCGTGTCCACCGTATTTTCCAACGGTGCACCGGGTACGCTCTTTACGAACAGGTCCATGATCTCGCCTACGGCCCATGTCTTCCGGGCTCCGGAGGCACCCGCTATACTTAAGAGTGGCGCGGGCAAAAACAAGGTTGCGCCTAATGCTTTCGTCAAAGTGGCGACAAACGTTCTTCTGCTCCTGTCGAAAAAGGTAGTGCTGTTGTGCATATGATGAAATCTTTTAGGTAATGTAAGGCATCTGCGACAGGTTTAAAAGCCCATGCTGTAAAAAATCCTGAGGGAATCCTGCTCTCTTTTCATCCCGGTAAAAGTAAGAACGGTGGCAACAGGGAAAGCCGGTTTTTGGTTAAAGAATTTCTTTACTATTTTAAAGGCTATGAAAAAAATCCTTCTCTCTTTCCTGCTTTGGCCTTTGTTGGCCGGCGCACAAAACAGCAAGGTATTTGACAACCTGACGCTCAAAAGCAAAATTCTGAACATGGACCGCCGCTACGCCATTTACCTGCCACCGGGTTATGAGGCTTCGCAAAGAAGCTATCCGGTGCTGTACCTGCTGCACGGCGGCGGAGACGACCAGACCGGCTGGGTGCAATTTGGCGAAGTGCAAAACATAACAGATAAAGCCATTCAGGAGGGGAACGCTACCGCTATGATCATTGTCATGCCGGATGCCAACACCGGCCGCCGCGGGTATTTTAATGATGTAAAGGGTGACTGGCGCTACGAAGATTTCTTTTTCCAGGAACTGATGCCTTTTATTGAAAAGACCTATCGTACCAAGAACGAAAAGCGTTACCGGGCCATCGGCGGTTTGTCGATGGGTGGCGGCGGATCGTTCATGTATGCGCTGCGCCGGCCCGACCTTTTTGCCGCGGCCTGCCCCCTGAGTGCTTCCACAGGCCCTATTACGCTGGAGGATGCCCGCACCAATCTATTGCGCAACAACCCTCAGTTGCCGGATTCAACCATTGCAAATTATTATAAGCGGCACTCAGCCCTGGCCCTGATCAACAATATTGCGGATAATGCACCCGACAGCGTGAAAAAAGCCGTTCGGTGGTATATTGACTGCGGTGATGACGACTTTTTGTTTGAAGGCAATTCCCTGGTGCACATTGCCATGCGGAAAAAACAAATTCCCCATGAGTTCCGCATCCGCGAAGGCGCCCATAACTGGACTTACTGGCGCCAGTCCCTGCCGACAGTGCTGGAGTTTGTTTCCATGAGCTTCCGGCAGTTTTAAAACATGGCTTTTTTACAAGCCCCTGCAAAGGTTATGACGCCTCCGGAAGGTGTAAAATGCATTAGTTTAAAAACCCCATACCGGCCTGTTATACATTCAAAAAATAACAGGCCGGCACTTATGGGCAGAAAGGTGCCGGCAACCCGGATAGCGTTGATGGACAACAGCATTACCGGCGGCACGGGATGATAGAAAATTATTTGGTCAGGTTGCTTTGAAGTTATTACAACTTACTGACCTGTTCATTGTAATACTTAACGGTTTGCAGCACCGAAGGCAGGTTGCTGGGCTGGTCTTCGGCGTCGCGTTCGATGTAGATCGGACCTTGAAAACCTTGTTTTTTCAACTCCTGAAATACCGCCGGAAAGTTAACCACGCCGGTCCCTACCGGTACATCTTTCAAAGAAGGATCGTTGAAGGCGGCAATATCTTTCAAGTGAATGCCAATGATATGACCACTCAATTTTTTCACGCCTTCTACCGGGTCAATGCCGCTTTTGGGCCAGTGTCCCAGGTCGGCACAGGCACCAAAGTTGGGGTGCCCTTTAATGGCCAGCAGTACCGTATCGGGGTTCCAGTAATGGCTCATGCCCCTCCAGTGTTCATGAATGGCCACTTTGATGCCGTAGGCACCGGCCAGGCTGTCGATGCTGTCCCACAGGTTTAAAGGCGGCTCGGCCGTTACAAAACGAACGCCCAGTTGTTTGGCAATGTCAAACTGCTTTTTCCAGGACGGGATGGTAGAATCGCCTACAATATAAATGGATGAAATGATCAGTCCCTTTTGCGCAACAAGCCCTTTCAGTTTTTCGATGCCGGCTGGTGACAGCTGCAGGATCATAGAATCGTTCAGGAAAGGGCCGGTTTTATGAAACGTATTGGGTTCTATGTATTGCAGCCCGGCACTGTCCACCTTGTTCAAAGCCTCTTCAAAATTAAATGTATGAAAGGTCCACAGGGCCACGCCTAAGGGCCAGGCACTGTCAGCGGTTGTTGCCGTAGTATCGCTGATGCCGGCGGTATGGGTTTGGGCATTGTTGCAGGCGGCAAAGGCAAGCAACATCCACAAGAAGGCATAATATCCTGTTTTCATCCTGTTTGATTTTGGTGTTGTGTTTTGAATATAACAAAAAAAAATGAAGTATTTCCGTTGTTTTTGAACAGGAAATGCGCTGCTGCTGAACGGAATGACGACTTGAACCTAACGGCATATGGGTTTTTGAAAAACTTTACCTGCTACCCAAAAGAGATTATTTCCTGCAGCACAAGCAGCAAAAGTCCCATCATATGGGTAAGCAATGGAACCCTGCTCAAAGCTTTCAATAGCTAACAAGTAAAGCCGGATGCAGGCTTATATGAGGTTTTAAAACGATTCCCGATCGAACAGAATAAAGTTTACTTCTACTTTTGCATGGATCATACAGACAAGCGTCACTTAAGGGCAACTGTTTTTCCCTGGTGCAATTACCGGTTTATTTTTTTATAAGTATTTACAGCTATGATATTTCCTGAAATTTTTGTTATTTTTATAAAACAAAGGATGACTCTCCATAAGTAAAACTTATTACCCCCATGATTGCAGCTCTTGAACGTGCCATAGGTATAGGCTACTGGTCTGCCATCAGCCTTACCGTTCACATTTTGTGGCTTAAAGTATCTCTTATCATTGGGATAATTCTAATCACCTTTTCTTTATTGCTGACCGGCAGGGCTATGCTCTCCATCCGGAAAAACAAAAAACAAAAAGAAAAAAGCGTACGGTATCCCATACTGGAATGCTTAAACTGAATACGCCTTTACACCCGGCACAATAAACTGGGAAAACAAGAAGGTAAATTACCGGAACTTCAACCGAAGCATTTGTATCACACAGGCAAAGGGTGTCCCAATTATCTGAAGCACCCTTTGCTGACGGCCAACCATTTTTAACGGCCGCCTTGCCGGTTACCCTGGTTGCCACCCCGGGTCCCCTGACTTCCCTGGCTTTGTTGCTGCTGCTCGCCCTGGCTGCCGGTTTGTTGTTGGCCACCCTGGGCACCCGCATCTTTACTTTGTCTGCGCTGGCCACCTTGGCTACCCTTGGTGCTGCCCTGCTGGCCGCTTTGGTTGCCCTTTTGTCCGCCACGATTTCTGTCTTCGGCCATAACTAAAAGTTTTATGGTGAATAATATAATTCATACTGAAAAAAAGGTGCCATGCTAAAAGCGGGAAGCACACGATACCATTTCAACCCGCTGGTGCCGCCATTGAAGCCCGGCAAGCGGTAAGGAGCATTTGGCCTTTTAAAGCTCTTTCAACTTCCGGCTAAAAGCCCTGCAAGCGCTGTCGCATACCGGAAATAGGACAAATAATTGAAACGGATCCAAATCCCCACCGTTATTTTACGGCCGCAAATACCCCAAATGGCAACCCTACTTTACCTGACCGACCTTTATTACCAGGCCAAGGGCCGGAACTATTATACCGAAGACCTTTATGTAACCTCCAGGCTTAAGGACCACTTTGACTTGTTGATTGGTCATCCCCGGCAGGTACTCTCCAACCTGGATTGTGCCGACCTGATTGTTTTTCGCAATACAGGGCCGGTCATGTGGTACAAAGATTATTTCAACCGCTTTGTAGCAACAGCCCTGGAAAAAGGAGTCCGGACCTTCAACTCACTGGACGGCAAGGCCGATATGAAAGGTAAAGACTACCTGTTGCAGCTCACCGCCGAAGGCTATGCTGTTATCCCAACCGTGGAGCGGGTGGAAGACCTGGCACAACTGGGCATGACCGAGCAGTACGTGGTGAAGCTGAAAGACGGGGCCGATTCCATTGGCATGCGCATCGTCAGTCGGGAGGAACTGCTGCAAGCCCCGCCGGTTGACCAGCTGATTCAGCCGCTGCTCCACTTCCAGTACGAGGTTTCGTTTTACTACCTCAACCGCCGGTTCCAGTATGCCCTAAACGCACCCCATAAGGAGCAGCGCTGGGCCCTGCAGGAATACCAGCCTACGGCCCAGGACCTGGCTTTTGCAGACCGGTTCCTCGCCTGGAATAACATGGCCCGGGGCATTGTCCGGGTGGATGCCTGTCGGTTGCCGGATGGCTCCCTGCGGCTGGTGGAACTGGAAGACCTAAACCCATTTTTATCCCTGGAGGTTCTGAGCGAAGGAAAGCGGGAGCAGTTTATACAGCGCTTTATCGAAGCCTTACAGGAGGCAACGGTTAGTTAGCAGGTCGGAAAAAAGAACGGCTGATGCAACCATAGGCACATGAAAGAAGATCATAATCATGTTGCCTTTAGCGTAACTCAAAAAGGAATCTACAACTTTTTCAAAACCCCATATAACCGCTTGAACAAAAAATATGAGGAAAGACAAAATTTGGAACGATTATTTTATGCTTTTCTCCGGTTACCCAAATCCAGGTGATTGGCCAGCAGGACGGCATCCAGCGGATTGGGTAAATACAACAAAACCTTCAACCCACTAAACAGCAGCTTTATTTTATGTGCCTGGAAGATCGTCTTTTAGCAGCCTTGTATCAGCAGCAGGGACCAGTACCATTAACCCAGCTTTCCCTGTCTATTTCTATTACTCCTAATGCCGGCTTAAGCATTGTAAAGCGTATTGCCGCTTCTTATCCGGGTTATATCCTGACGGAGAACGGAACAGCGGCCGAACACCTGCAACTTTCCGCAAATCCCAAGCTGGCCGGTGAAGTAGCGCAGTTTCTGGCAGCGGGTGGCTTTACCGCCATCAATGAACAGGAATTCCTGGAGTATTATCAAAAAGAACTAAAGCGGGAAAAATGGCGCGCGTTCATTAACAGGCTTACCAGTGGACAAACCTGGCGGCGCTGGCTGGCCGGTACAGGGCTGACCGTGGCCGGGGGATTAGGCTTTCTGGCCTGGATGAAAGCACAAAAAAAGTAAGTGCCTTCATCTTGCAGCACTAAAAGGCCCACGCATTGACAGTGACTGATGGTATGGCACAACAGGAGACACGCCATCAAAGACAAGGCAGGCCTTTTTAACCTGGCTCCTGCACCGCCTGATGTTATTAAAAGTTGTGCTATTGCTGCCGCAGCTATACAAGACTGCGCCTGCGGAACGGCATCCTACAGCAACAGAAAACTAATAGACGACCCGGCCGATTGTACCCATGCTCACAGATCATAGCTGCCAAAGAACCGGAACGCTTCATCCGGCTTTCTGCAGCCCATATGGAAAAAACCATACAACCGGATTCACTGGTTGAAACCGGCATGAGGTTTTAAAAGAGTTGAAAATGATATGGGTTTTTAAAGAACTTATACGGCCTAAGGTTTGGCATTTTGCAGCACGCCAACAAACCCTTTCCTCTTTCACCGCCTGAACGATCATGAACTTTTAAACAGCTTTTTTTGCCTGCAACTCCCTTGAAAATCATTCTTTGCATAGCCGGAAAGTCTGGTGGCACCTAATCATACGGTTATAAAAAAGGGCAGGCCTTAGAGGAAAAACGAGCTATCACAGGAAAGAAAAAAAGAATATCTTGTAACAGCTGAATGGCTGGGGCAGAACCCCATCCTTACTTTATCAATCCTATTCTTTTAACCCATGCATACTCCTCCTGCTTTCTTAGGCATCGAAATCGGCGGTACCAAGCTGCAGCTCTGCGTGTCCGATACAGCAGGGCAGCTGAAGCAATCCATCCGTCTGGCCGTTGATCCGGCCGGCCGGGCCGAAGACATCCGGCAGCAGATTGCAGCAGGCATACTGAAGTTAAATGGCAGGGAGGCCATTGCGGCGGTGGGGGTTGGGTTTGGCGGACCGGTAGACTGGCAAAAGGGCCTCATCCGGGTATCGCACCAGGTAGCGGGCTGGAGCGGATTTCCCCTGGGCTCCTGGCTGCACCAGCTGACCGGCAAACCGGTAGCCGTGGAAAACGACGCTAACGCGGCGGCGCTGGCCGAAGCCCTGCACGGCAGCGGCAAGGGCTATGAGCGGGTTTTTTATATGACCATCGGCAGCGGCATTGGCGGCGGCATGGTCATTAACGGAAAAATTTATCACGGCAGGGCACCCGGCGAAGCAGAAGTGGGCCACCTGCGCTTGAACAAAAGGGGCGACACCCTGGAATTCCGATGCTCCGGCTGGGCAGTTGATAAAAAAGTGGCTGAATATATAGCCCGGCAACCCCACAGCTTGCTGGCCCGCCTGGCACTGGATCGTAAGGCACCCGGCGCCACGCTCCTGCAGCCGGCCCTGCAGGAAGGGGATGCGGATGCACAAAAACTGGTGGAGGAAATTACCGACGACCTGGCTTTTGCCCTTTCCCATGTCGTACACCTGCTGCATCCCGATGTGCTGATCATTGGCGGCGGCTTGTCGCTGCTGCAGGAACATCTGCGCCGCCCCCTGACCGAAAAAATACCGCACTACCTGATGCAGGCTTTTTTACCGCCGCCCCCTGTTTACATGGCTTCCCTGCAGGAACTGGTGGTACCCATTGGAGCACAGGAACTGGCAAAACAACTCATCAACCCATAACCCACTTATGAAAGATTATCTTACCCATTACCTGGAGGAGCAAAAAAAAGCCCTGGCTTCCATCCCTGTTGAAGAAGTGGCCTACCTGATTGAGGATTTTAGAAAGGCCCTGAAGGATGACCGGCAGATCTTTGTGTTTGGCAACGGTGGCAGTGCCTCCAACGCCTCTCATTTTATTACCGACCTGGGAAAAAGTGCGTCCGACAAAGCTTTTCGCCGGTTTCGCTGTCTTTCCCTGAACGAAAACCTCAGCTGGATCACGGCTATTGGCAACGATTATGCTTATGAAGATGTCTACCTCCGGCAGCTGCAGAACTACGGCCGCCCCGGCGACCTGGTGATGGTGCTGAGCGTGAGCGGCAGCTCGCCCAACCTGGTAAAAGCGGTGGAATGGTGCCGCGGGAACGGCCTTTACACTATTGCCCTGGTAGGCGCACAAAAAGGCCAACTGGCCCAGTTGGCTGACCGGGTGCTGGTGATTGACTCCATCCATTACGGCCGCGTGGAAGACTGCCAGATGCACATCTGCCACATGATCTGCTATGCCTTTATTGAACAGGAAGACCTGCAAAAACCTTAAAAAACCCATATGCCCTACCGCAGAAATACATCGGTGGAGGCGGCAGCGGTCTTTTATTACTTCTGTATGATATTAAAAAAGAGCTGTCAAAAACAGCTCTTTTCAGTATTTGGAGTATAGCAAGGACCAATTGGAAAACGCAAACGGGAGGGATCAACCAGCGCTCCGTTTTAAGCTACTTTCATCTCTTCCTCTACAGCCATTTCCACATCAGCGGACTTCACGGTTTTGATGATCCGGGCAGCCACCTTGTAGGGATCGGCGGCACTATTGGGCCGGCGGTCTTCCAGCCATCCCCTCCAGCCCCTTTCCACCGTACCAATGGGAATACGGATGGAAGCGCCCCGGTCAGAAATTCCGTATTTAAACTCGTGTATGGCGGCCGTTTCGTGCTTACCGGTCAGGCGGAGGTGGTTATCG
>JAEWAC010000022.1 GCA_023391895.1 Bacteroidota bacterium | reverse complement strand
ACCCGGCAGTACCAGGAGTTTTCTACGGCTTATGCCGGCCTGCACCAGGTGATCCGGCCTGACGGTATGTATAATGCGCAACAACGCTTTGGCATGTACCGCTGGCACATTGTGGATCCCATTCGGTTTGATAAGGATCTGCGCATCACCATCCAGGACCTGGGCTGGCGCAGCGAAGGCCGCTACCTGCCGCAGCAGTCCGACATCAGTTCGGTGGTGTATTGGTACCAGGCCGAGCCGCATGCGCCTTTTCCCAAACTGCCGGCCAAAAATAACCTGGAAGTGAATTGAGCCATTGGAAGTATAAATTCTTTCAAAAACCCATATGATGTTTTTAACGGTTGGTTATAAAATCAGTCTGCTGCATCACATGCTGTTTTTATAAAAACGTATCTTGTACTCCACACCCATTAAATGATAACCATGAATACTGTAATTAAATTGTATGTAGGCGTTGCCGCTTCTCTTTTTGTCATGGCCTGCAACGACGCCTCCACCGGTAAGCAAGACTCTCAGACAGGTAACGCAGGCGATACCTCCCAGGCATCCTCTGCCACTTTGCCCGATCAAAAAGCTTTTCAGTCCACCATCGATGGCAAGCCAACGGACTTGTATTTCTTGAAAAATAAAAACGGCGTAACGGCCGCCATTACTAATTACGGTGGCCGGCTGGTGAGCTTGCTGGTGCCCGATAAAGCAGGAAAGATGCGCGATGTGGTCGTGGGCTTTAACAGCCTGGATGGTTTTGTCAATTCCACCGAGCGCTATTTTGGTGCTACCATCGGCCGCTACGGCAACCGCATTGCCAAGGCCCGTTTTACACTGGATGGAAAAGAATACAAGCTGGCCGCCAATAACGGTCCCAATACGTTGCATGGCGGTAAAAAAGGTTTTCAGGATGTGGTGTGGGATGCCCGTCAAACCAGCGACTCCACCATTGAATTGACGTACCTGTCCAAAGACATGGAAGAAGGTTTTCCAGGTAATTTGAATACCAAAGTTACCTACACGCTGACCGGTGATAATGCCGTAAAGATCGATTACGAAGCCACCACCGATAAAAAGACCGTGGTAAACCTGACCAATCATGCCTTTTTCAACCTAAATGGCGAAGGCAGCGGCACCATCAACAACCATATTTTACAAATCAATGCGGACCGGTATACGCCCGTTGATTCTACCCTGATCCCTACCGGGCAACTGGCTTCGGTGCAAGGCACGCCCTTCGATTTTCGTACACCTACGCCCATTGGTGCACGGGTAGACAGCAATCACCAGCAATTGCAGTTTGGTAAAGGATATGATCATGATTATGTACTGAGCACGGCTAAACAAAGCAGCCTGCAACACGCCGCAACGGTTGTAGGTGACCAGTCTGGTATTGTGATGGACGTGTATACGCAGGAGCCGGGCATACAGTTTTACGGCGGTAATTTTATGCAGGGTAAAAATACCTTTAAGTCCGGTGCCAAAGACGAACACAGAACCGCCTTTTGTTTAGAAACCCAGCATTTTCCGGATTCGCCCAACCAGCCTTCTTTTCCCAGTACCGTACTCAATCCCGGGCAGACCTATCAAACCACCACGGTGTACCGGTTTTCTGTAAGACAATAAGCCATATGAAAATGTATATGGAGTTTTAAAGAAGTTGTTCATCCTGTCCCGAAATAAAATGTAAATCATGAAGCCTTTGCGATTGTTTTTCTGCTTTGTTCTGGCTTTTTTATGCGGGCAGCAGGTGGGTGCCCAGCGCCTGGTGATGCCGGGTGATTATCCCGATCCCTCTGTTGTTAAAATCGGTGATACTTACTGGGCTAGTGCTACTACTTCCAACTGGATGCCGGCTTACCCCATTTTAAAATCAAAGGATTTAATTCAATGGGAAACCGTGAGCCATGTATTTGACCAAAAGCCGGACTGGGTGGACTATTACTTTTGGGCGCCGGAAATTTCTTACGAAAACGGCAAGGTGTACATCTACTACTCGGCCCATAAAAAAGACGGCAATTTATGTGTAGGAGTGGCCAGTGCCGACCGGCCGGAAGGCCCTTACCGGGATCATGGTCCGTTGATCTGCCAGCCGGTAGGTTCTATTGATGCTTTTCCGATGCGGGATGAAGAAGGTCGGTTGTATATGATCTGGAAAGAAGATGCCAACAGTGTGAATCAACCTACCCCCATATGGATCCAGGAAATGAATGAAGAGCGGACCGCTTTGGTAGGTGAAAAAAAAGAATTGTTCCGCAACGATGTGCCCTGGGAGGCCAACCTCGTAGAAGGGGTGGCCATCATGCCGCACGGTGATTACCTCTATGCCTTTTATGCCGCCGCCGGTTGTTGCGGCAGCGCCTGTACCTATGGGGTGGGCATTGCCCGGGCTAAAAAATTGCTGGGCCCCTGGGAAAAGTATGAAAAGAATCCGGTGATGACCGGCAGCGAAGACTGGAAGTGCCCCGGGCACGGAACTCCTGTTGAAAAAGATGGCCGGTATTATTTGCTGCACCACGCTTATAGTGCCCGGGGTACGGTCTATACCGGGCGGGAAGGTATTTTGAGCGAATTTAAATTTACGCCCGACGGCTGGATCGAGTTTGTAAAAGAAGATCCGCCGGCCACCATTGCTCCGCAAGCCGTTAGCGATGATTTTAAAGGCAAAACGGTATCAGACCGTTGGCAATGGAGTGTTTTTCAAGATATCGACGCAAAGCAAAGACGAGGCCGGTTGCAACTAAAGGCACTGCCTGGTGCAACGGGTGCTTTCCTGGGCCAGAAGACCTACGATATTGACTATACGGCAGAAACCGGGGTGCTTACCCGAAAGTCAGATGCAGCGGCGGGTATTGGTGCCATTGGCGATGAAAAAAATACCATCAATGCCCTGGTGGATGGTGATTCGCTGAAACTGGTGCAGGTAAAAGATGGAAAGGAGACGGTAGTGACTACTAAACAGGTGGAGAGGAGCAAAAAGTTATACCTGCGGATGCAGGTGCGCAATGGTAAAAACTTTCTGTTTTTTTACAGCACCAACGGACAAGATTTTGAGGCCCTGAATACAGAGCCGCTGGATGGCGGCTACCTGCCACCCTGGGACCGGGCCATAAGGGCGGGTTTGATTGCCAAAGGTGAAGTGGATGAAAAAGCCGTGTTTGATTTTTTTGAAATGAAAAGTCTTTAAAAACCCATATTGCCCAACAGCGAAAAGAAAAAGGTGTAGTAAAGAGGCTTTGCCCAAGCCTCTTTACTACACCTTTTATTTTTTAGTGGATGTGGGATCCAGGTTGATTTCCACCCGCATGGCTTTCAGGCCTTTTACACCTTGCAGCTCTTCCAGTTCCAGCATTTCAATACCGCGTTTGAGGATGTTTTTGTTTTGCAGAAACTCAATGTATTGCTGGTACTCCTGCACTTCTTTTTGGTTGGAATACACCATGGCGATTTTACCCGGTTGGGTCAAGCGTTCCTGCGTGTCTTTAATCAGTGCCTTGTCCAGTCTTTTTTTGATTACCTCGTAGCGGATGTTATAGGAGCCTTCCACGTCAAACCTTCTTTCGTCCCTGCGGAAAGAAATGGAAATGCACTGGCTGTGGATTAAGATCAGTTGCGTGGTTTGCAATGGCACTTTTATTTGTTGCAGCAACTGGTTGGTGATTCGGGCCACTTCGGCCATGGATCGTAACTGCCACAACCGGATGTTCTTCAGGTACAGCAGGTCAAAGGGATTGTTGGGGGCAATGGACTGGCCGATGTAAATGTTGTACTCCACACCATCGGTACGGTAGCGTTCGAAATAGTGGGGATAAGATCTTTGGATTGCCTCTTCTTCCTGCGACAGGTATTCCAACACTACCTCGTTGATGGTGGCCAGCGTGGCTTCGTACTCCCGCCGGTAATGGTACAACTGGCTGTTGCTGTCGTCCACCATTTTAAAATAAAGGTCCACAATGTCTTTTGCCTGTGTGTTGTTTTTTTGCAGGTGGTGAAATACCGGCTCCAGTTCATCTTCTATAAACTCGTGAATGCGTACTTCATCTTCGGCCAGCATGACCTGTTGTATGGATTCCAGGATGGTTTGACATTTAAATTTTAAACCTTCGAGCAGGGCCAGTGGTATGGAAGTGAGCAATTGGTCTAATACGTTATCAATAAAATGCAGGTGTTCTTTCAGGTCCTTCTGTATAGCCCGGCTTCTTTCCAGCGACGAGTTGCGTACATCAATGGCGCCATACAGGGGATAAACGCCTTCAAACAAGACCGTGGCATTGCCGGCGTTGTTGTTTTTCAGTTGGTTCCAGGCTACTTCCACAAACTTCCATTCTACCGGGCCTTGCAGGGCTGTAAATTTTTCCTTGATCAGCTTTTCTATTTTATTCTGAAATGTATTGCGGCCTTTGAGCATGGCTACCGACAACAGGGGAATGGCCGGTTCCAGCCGGGCTATTACTTCATGGGTGAGCAGATCCGGAATAGGAGAGGCGAGTTCCAGTATGCCCAGCAGGCCGTCGCTGTTTTGCATGGGGTAAATAATGTAGCTCCTGTATCCTTCGTCCAGAACATTTTTCAGCAACGGTATGTTCTGCAGCATGGCGTCGTCCAGGTGGGTAAGGGGTAGCGGTTCCGGCCGGGCCATCAGCAGTTCAGTGAAATGGTTGAATTCATTGACGCTGGTACTGTTGGCGGGGCACCACCGTTTGCCAATAATGCTTTGGCCCATGCAGTCTTCTTCCAGCACATACTGGTCGTTTACTTTTACAAAAGGCATCAGGCCGACCGAAATATTTTGTAAGCCTGCCAGGGCGTGCACGGCCGCCTTGAGTTCTACTAAAGTGTTGGTGTCGCACTCGTTGTGCCGGATCAGGATTTTTTTAATGGCTTCCAGTGACTCGGCCGATGTTACGTCTTCTGCTATCCATACGGCAAAGCCTTCAATGCGGAACAGGTCGAGCGGCATTCTTTCTAACTGCTGGTCCAGGTCCAGGATGCGAAAGGTATTCAGGCACACGGCGCAGTCTTGTATCGGTGGCAGTTCGCCTTTTAGTTTGATGTCGATAAAGCGGCGGTCGCAACTGATGCGGTAATACCGTTTCAGGCCGGTTTGCCCATCGGTAACCGGGTAAACCAGTTCGGGGCTGTCGTTCAGTTTGATGCCGTAAAATTTTTCCAGCGCGTGCTCATAAATCATGGAGCTCTGAATGGCTTTAAGCTGGTCGGCCGGCATGCCGGAGGGCAGCAGCAGGCGTTGCTCATGTTCTTTCATAAACAGCTGGCAAAAGCAGTCGGAACAATAAAACGACTGAAACTGGTAAGGAGCCATTAAGGCAAAACTGTTGCGGTCGTTTTTGCTGACCACCGGAAACAACAGGGTGCTGAGGAGCTCCAACAAATCCTGATGATTTTGCAGCAGGTGCAGGTCTTCCATCACTTCGGACAAAGCCGGTTCTGCTTCAAACTTTTCGATCAGGTAATTGTAAAAACCCGACCGTATGCCGGATACCGACGACCGTTTTTCTTTTAAATAATTGATCAACGGAAGGAAGGATATTTTACTATCCACTGATGGCAGCATTTTTGTCATTTCCGGCTCAGCTGTCATTATTTGTAACCTTTTTGGGGGCCTTAGCGCAGGCATTACTTCTTCCAACATACCAGCAGGTTTTAGCCGTAAAAAAATGATCTGGAAAGCATATTAAAGATACATAATCTTTACTACCCAGACAGTTGATTTACAGGAGTGGCAAAGTGAAAAAAATATTTGTATGAGATTGAAATATAATGTCATTTGGCAGTTCCGGGTGAGATGTAAAGGTTTGAGCCAATGGAGGGGTAAAGGCGGAGTAGTAAAGCATATATGGGCTTTTAAAGAAGTAGGATCACAGGTTACTCAAATTTTGCAGAGCAGATTTCAGGGATGGAAAAGCAGTATGGTTTTTTAAAAAAGTGGGTGGTAACCGATCATGTTGCAGTATGTAAGAATGTTGAATACGATCCGATTGTATGTTGGTGCAACTAAACAAGTTGCAGGTAGATATTGTTTAAAATCTTAAAAGCAATTATCTATTTCAGTTGTAAAATTTATCCATTAGCAATAGAATAAATAATAAGTGGTTTGCTGAGATGTTGGCAAGGCGTTATTGTAAAAAAGATAAGTGATGTTGATAAATTATCGTGTGCATACAGAATGCAAGATGAGCAAGGGAAAATGTGAATGTGTATAACCGGATATCTGCACATTTTACATTGATGAGCTTGTGTCAATTTAAAAATTCTCAGCGCAATGATTATTTTGCACCCGCATTACAAACGCAGCCTGGCGTTTCTTATCCAGATCCTTTGCAAAAGCAACAAAATCCACTTCCTGTTGTTTCCAAATCTGTTGAAGACCGATTTTTAAAATCCTATTATCCAGTTTCCATTATCCTGATAAAAAACCTGCATCTAAGATCCTGAGAAACATAATCCAATCCTTGAAGATCTAAGGCGTCCGTTTCCGATGAAGAATGAAAATCAATAATTAGTTAAACGCCTTATAAATTGAAATCCCCTCTTCCCGGAGGGGATTTTTTATAGCCATACAGACACGCTTTTTGAAAATGAAGAAGCTTGTAATATGGTTTTTCTGCGGCTCTGAGTTCGTCTTCTTGAAACGCTTCCATCTTCCTTCTTGAAATGCAGGCAAGACAGGTATGGGATTTTAAAAAAAATGGTTCACCTGCCATTTACGGCAACTGGAACCTTCTTGTATAACTGATTTAGTTAGGTTTACGGTAGAAGTGGGGCTGTTTAGTAAGCATAAAAAAGCCCACTGTAGAAACAGCGGGCGGTTAACGATTGCTTGCCATATGAAAGCGCTTCAGCAGTGTCGTGTATAGCCACTGCCATAATATTCTAAAACCTATCTAATGCCTGATGAGGTTATAACTTTTATATTAATAAATTATATATCTATTTAATTATTCCGTATTTTCTGCTGCTAAAATAGAATAAAAAGTAATAAAATCAAAATAATCCAATAAATAGGAAGAGGTAATTGAAAAATATTGCTATTTAATAAATATTATAAAAAATAAAATATATCTGACTTGGTTTCATGCCACCTTAGATTTTCGTTGACAACCAATAAAAAGGCTTTTGGTGGCTTTCCTGGCCCTGGAATAACGTCCGCTCTCTTCTGGCATAGGTTAATCCAATAAAAAAAGGAATGTACTTGCGGCCTTTATAAGGTATACAGGCAACTAATCTCATGTTTGAATTGTTGTTTATCTAAGTTAAAGCAAGCAGGATCAGTAATGCTGCTGTTCAGAATCGGCTTTTTATTGTGTTAGGTAATTGTTTTGCGGGTAGATTGACGTAAAACTTTTATCGCCTGCATTGATAACGCCTCTAAATAATTCGTAATATTATAGTGGCTTACGATACACCTGCTGCTTTCAAACCTGAATCACATGAAACAGGTCAACCACCAAACCTCTTCTGCTAAGCCCATCTTTGCTACCCATAGCGATCAGTTGGAATTTAACCGCTTGCGCAAAGAAGTGGGTGAAATTGTGCAAAGGCTGGCGCCCCGGCGCCAAAAAGAAATTCTTTTAAAAGCCATTGTTTTCCCGGTCCTTTATGTACTTACCTACCTGGCTGCCCTTACCTATGGTAGCTACCTGCCCCTGTTTTATGCCTGTTATTTTTTGCTGGGGCTGGAGTTGGTTTTTATTTTTTTAAACACTATACACGATGCAGTGCATGGTACCTTATTCCAACGCAAAACACACAACCGGTGGTTTGTTTGTTTTTTTGACCTGATGGGCGCTAATAGTTACATCTGGCAGTTGCGGCATGTGCGTTTTCATCACAATTACCCCAATGTAAACGGTTGGGATACGGACATTGAGCAAAGTAAATTGTTTCGGGTTTTTCCTGATGGGGCGTATGCCGGCTTCCATCGCTACCAGCATATTTACCTGCCGTTGTTGTATCCTTTTTACCTGGCCAACTGGTTGCTGGTGAGAGATTTCAAAGACTTTTTCAGCACCCGAAGAACGGTGCGTAAACTGGTGGATATACCGGCCAGGGAATACGTCAGGCTGTTGTTTTTCAAGGCATTTTTTTTGTTTTACCTCATTGTGCTGCCCATATGGGTTTTGGGGCTTGCCTGGTGGCAGGTGATAGCGGCATTTGGTTTAATGTTATTTACCGCCAGTATCTTTTCCTTAATGGTGCTGTTGAGTCCTCATGCCAATACAGGTGCTGATTTCCCGCTACCGGACAATAACAACCGGCTTCCTTACGATTGGATGATGCACATGTTAAAGACAACTAATGATGTGTCGCATAATAATTGGTGCACCCGATATTTGATGGGCTGTTTTAATTTTCATGTGGCGCACCATTTGTTCCCGCATGTCAATCATGTTTTTTATCCCGAGATCACGCAGCGTCTGCAGCAATACGCCGAGGAGCACCACCTGCCGTACCGTTCGTGCTCGCTTTACCAGTCTTTAAAAAGTCATTACCAGCTACTCAAGCAAAACCGGATGCCTGAAAACTTGTTTGAAGAAACCATGTAAGCGCTGTTGTTGGAAGAAAGTGTTTGTGTTTAAATAAAGTTTGTTGCTATAAAAGATATCATCATTCAAAATAATACCGATAAGTGCGGTGTACTTTTTCTTTGTGGGCGCCGGTTGCCTGGTGCAGCGCCAGCATTTTCTGGTTAAAATCGCCCACCCAGGCCAGCTCTACTTCTTTGATGGTGTTGCGAGGCAATACTTCTTTTTGCAGGCAGCGGATCAGGGCCGACTCGATGCCATGGTTTTGAAACTTGTTTTTGCAGCCCAGGATGATAATGCGCAACCGGTTGATGGTTGTCGTTTTTTTATACCATACATATTTGAGCTTGTTCCAGAGGTGCAGTCTGCCGTTCAGCGGTTGCAGCAGTTGGTTGACATCCGGCAGGCAAAGCACAAAGGCAATAGGCTCCTGGTGGTGGTAGGCAAACCAGATGATCTTTTCGTCCATAATAGCCTGCATTTGCCGGAACGATTCGCGAATGGTGGCGATCTCAATAGGGGTAAAATTGTCGAAAGTGCTCCAGGCGTCGTTATAAATTTCCTGAAAGTCTTTGAAAAATTTTTCTTTAGCTTTTTTTGAAAAATGGGCAAAGCTGTATTCCGGTTTTTTCATCACCCAGTCCGAGATTTTGGTGAACCGGTCGGGTAAAGGTTTGGTGGCCTGCAACACATTGGTCAGTTGATCGTACTGTTTTATAAAACCATACGATTCAAAAAAGTTTTTGTAGTAAGGTGGGTTGTAATTCATGCCATAACTGGGCGGACAAAAACCATCTACCAGCAGGCCCCAGTATTTGTCGTTCTCGCCGAAGTTGATGGGGCCATCCATTGCTTGCATGCCATGACTCGTTAACCAGTTTTTAGCCGTATCAAACAAAAGAAAAGCAGCCGATGCATCTGGCAGGCACTCAAAAAAACCCACACCTCCGGTGGGACATGGGTTTTTAAAAGCTTTTTGTGTATTGATAAAAGCGGCTATGCGGCCGATGGTATCTTTTTGGTCGTTCTGCAATATCCAGCGGGTGCATTTGCCGTGGTGGAAAAACGAGTTTTTCTGCGGGTCAAAAACAGCATTGATGTCATTGTCCAATGGACATATCCAATTGGGATCCTCCTTATAAAGTTGTTTAGGGAGATCAATAAATGCCTGAGCCGTTGCCTTATCCGTAACTTCCAATACTTGCATAGGTTGTATTAGTAAGTTATTAAAAATATTTTATAATTAAAAGCAGTGCGACATCAATTATCCTGCTGTTAGTACACAAAGAATGAAACAAAGGAGGATTGTAAAATGTTCATGCAGTTCCATTTGGATTAATGGCCAAAAAACGGTAGCATGGTATCGTAAAAAGATTAAGGCAGGATAGCATATTGTGCTTTTAATATGGGTTTTTGAAAACATGATAGAGATCCTTTTTTGGCTGCAGAAAGAATGATATCAACCGGTGCCAAACCGAAAAAAAAGATCAGTAGTTGGAGGCGGTAGAAATATTTTATCGCTTTGAATAAGAATAAATAATAACTTAATGAACTTTTATGAAACTATCCCGTCCTACATTAAAAGATATTGTTTCCGACAAAGTGGTTAAACCCGATGCGGACCTTTTGGCGCTGCCGGAAAAAGTGTTGCAGTTTGGTACCGGGGTGCTGCTGCGGGGCCTGCCGGATTACTTTATTGACAAGGCCAATCGCAAGGGTCTTTTTAATGGAAGAATTGTAGTCGTAAAATCCACCACGCAAGGCGATACCACTGCTTTTGATACGCAGGATGGTTTGTATACTTTGTGTGTGCGCGGACTGCAAAACGGCCATAAAGTAGAAGAAAATATCATTCAGTCTGCTGTAAGTCGTGTTGTCAATGCTGCTACCCACTGGGAGCAGGTGCTGCAATGTGCGCACAACCCCGACCTGCAGGTCATTATTTCCAATACCACGGAAGTGGGTATACAATTGGTGGACGATGATATCCGGTTGCAGCCGCCGGTTTCTTTTCCTGGCAAACTGCTGGCTTTTTTGTATGAACGTTACCAGGCCTGGAAGGGGAGTGCTGAAAGCGGTATGGTCATCATTCCCACCGAGCTTATTCCGGATAATGGCAATCAGCTAAAAGCCGTAATACTACAATTGGCACAAGCCAATCAACTGGAGGCGGCATTTATAGAATGGCTTCACAATGCCAACAGCTTTTGCAATTCATTGGTGGACCGCATTGTGCCTGGCCGGCCGGATGCTGCAACGCTGTCTTTGCTGCAGGAAGAACTGGGTTACGAAGACCAGCTGCTGATTCTGTCCGAAGTGTACCGCTTATGGGCAATTGAAGGAGATGAAAGGGTCAAACAAAAACTGTCTTTTGCGCCTGCCGATCCCGGCGTGATCATCGAACCCGACATAAAGATATACCGCGAGCTGAAATTGCGCCTGCTGAATGGCACCCATACCCTTAGTTGCGGGCTAGCTTTCCTGGCCGGGTGCGAGACAGTAAAAGAAGCCATGGAAGATACTTTGGTCGCAGATTATATTGCCGGCCTGATGTTGCACGAACTGGCGCCCGCCATTCCTTACGAGGTAAGCCCTGCCGTTGCCCAGGAGTTTGGAGCCAGTGTACTGGACCGCTTTCGCAACCCGTTTATCCGGCACCAGTGGATCAACATCACCTTACAGTACAGTTCCAAAATAAAAACGCGATGTGTGCAGGTATTGCTGAAGCACTACGCCCTGTATCAAACCGTGCCGGAGCACATGGCCCTGGGCTTTGCGGCTTACCTGTTGTTTACCCGTCCGGTTCGGCACGAGAACAGCCGGTACTATGGCGTGTGGAAGGGTCAGGAGTATGTGATCCAGGATGACCGGGCGGCTGTTTTTTACCAGCGCTGGCAGGAGCTGCAAGTGCCCCAACTGGTGCAGGAGACTTTGCTTGATAAGGAATTTTGGGGTGCCGATCTATCGATCCTGCCACATTTTACCCAGGCTGTTACCGACCGGTTGAACTCCCTGATCCATAACGGCATCCGGGAAACCATGGCCGCAGTTGTTCCGAATATGGGAGTTGGAAAATAGTGGCTGCAACGTCGGTACAGTAAGATATAGATTGCGGTGAAAAAGTACTTCCTTAATAAAATGAACAATGAAGCCCGTGAGTTGACAGTTTGGGTTTTTTAAAAACTTTGGTTATCTGATGAAGCGTTTTTTAGACGAAAATTTTCTCCTGCAGAATGCCACTGCACAACGGCTGTATCATGAGGTAGCGAAAACGTTGCCTATTATCGATTATCATTGCCATTTGCCGCCCGACCAGATTGCTGCAGACGTTAATTTCAGCAATCTCACGCAGGTATGGCTGTATGGCGATCATTACAAGTGGCGGGCCATGCGTACCAACGGCGTGGACGAAAGTTATTGTACCGGGCCTAAAAGCGACTGGGAAAAGTTTGAAAAATGGGCCGCCACCGTTCCGTATACCGTGCGCAATCCGCTCTACCACTGGACACACCTGGAGCTGCAACGCTATTTTGGGGTGCATGATCTTTTGAGCCCCGATACTGCCCGGAAAATTTTTGATACCTGTACCGAGCAGTTGCCATCAAAAGAATTTTCTGTACGCAACCTGCTGCGCCGCATGAATGTAAAAGTGGTTTGCACTACCGACGATCCGGTGGATACGCTGGGACACCATCAAAAAATAAAAGATGACGGCTTTGAAATTAAAATACTGCCGGCTTTCCGGCCGGATAAAGCCATGAATGTGGATGACCCGGCGACCTTCAACCAATACCTGACACAACTGGAAAAAGCCAGCAATGTTTCCATCACCACGTACCACCACTACCTGGATGCATTGAAAC
>JAEWAC010000019.1 GCA_023391895.1 Bacteroidota bacterium | reverse complement strand
CCAATCGCCCATTTAAAATAGGCAGTGGTATAGCCATTTAAAACGTAATTGACGGGCATGTAAGTTATGACGGAAGAAACAATAATGACTGCCAGTATGCATAGCTGATGAATGGTAAACGACTTGTTGTTGAAATAAGGATGTTCCGTTATCCATACGGCCAGGTTATAAGGTATTAATGAAGCAAACACAACGGCAATGGTGTTGTAAACAATCGTTTTTGAATAACCCCAGTTTTCCAGCAGCAGGGAAAAGTCTGGAAAAATAGGCGTTGAAGCCCAATAGAGACATTCAATAATCAATATGGTCACCATGTTACGGCGCAGGGTGTTATTGGGTATCCACCTGCGGAACAGCCTTTTTGCCCGCAGCAGCATAACCAAGCCGGCTAAAGCCAGAATAAAGCTGAGAAACAGCTGGTAAAAAATATTCTCGTGACTCAAAAAGCATAATTTGCCTTTAAAATACAGCTTATTAAAAAGTGATGAAATGGTTTTCGCCAACTGTACGGGAAAAGTGTAAACTGTATTAAAATAGGTGGTAACTGAAATTTTATTCTGTTATCGAAAGGCCTTTATAAATTGCAGCAAATTTTATTAATGCTTATTGATTTCAGGTCCGATACGGTGACAAAGCCCACGCCACCCATGAAAGAAGCCATGATGAACGCCGCTATTGGCGACGACGTGTTTGGCGAAGATCCTTCTATCAACCAACTGGAAGCCATGTCAGCTCAAATGTTTGGCATGGAAGCAGCCCTCTTCTGCCCTTCCGGCACCATGACCAATCAAATTGCCATTAAATGCCATACCCAGCCCGGCGATGAGGTAATTTGCGATGCCACAGCGCATGTTTATCAATATGAAGGCGGCGGTATTGCCCTGAATGCCGGCGCTTCGGTAAAACTGCTGAACGGAGACCGCGGCCGGCTAACGGCCGAACAGGTTTTGGAAGGCATCAACAGCAAAGACGACGTTCATAAAGCCTATACCTCCCTCGTTTGTTTGGAAAATACCTCCAACCGTGGCGGAGGCAGCTGTTACGAACTGGAGGAAATCAAAAGCATCAGAAAGGTTTGCGACGACAACCAACTCAAACTCCACCTGGATGGTGCCCGGCTGTTCAATGCCCTGGTGGCTAAAAAACAAACGCCCCAGCAGTTTGGTGCTGCTTTTCACAGCATTTCCATTTGTTTGAGCAAAAGCCTGGGCTGCCCGGTCGGCAGTGTGCTGATTGGCGATACCCATTTTATTAAAAAAGCCCGCCGTTTCCGCAAGGCCTTTGGCGGCGGCATGCGTCAGGCAGGCTACTTGGCCGCAGCCGGCATCTATGCCTTGGAAAACCATATTGATCGCCTGCAGCAGGACCATAACCATGCCCGGCAAATTGCCGAAGCCCTGAAAGAAAAAGCCTTTGTGAGCTACCTGATGCCGGTAGAAACCAATATCATCATATTTGGCGTTCAGCCACCGCATACCGCACCGTCCATTGTAGCAGAACTGAAAAAGCACAACATTTTAGCGTATGCCTTTTCGCCTACATCTGTACGCCTGGTACTGCACCTGGACATTACACCCCAAATGGTAGAAAAAACCATCACAACAATAAAATCACAACTATAAAAAGCCTGTAAATGTTACCCCGAATCAACCCCACTGCTACCACCGCCTGGACTTCTTTAAAATCCCATGCCCTGCAAATGCAGCAAGTGCATATGCGCGACCTGTTTCAACAAGATGGCGACCGTTTTAAAAAATACAGCCACCGTTTTGAAGACATGGTGGTGGACTTTTCCAAAAACATCATTACCGACAAAACCCTGCAGCTGCTACTACAACTGGCCCAAGAGTGTCATTTAAAAGATGGCATTGAAGCTATGTTTAACGGTGACTTTATCAACGAAACAGAACATCGTTCTGTACTGCACGTAGCCCTGCGCAACTTTTCAGGTCAGCCTATGTACACGGCCGGTAAAGATGTAATGGGAGATGTAAAAAAAGTGCAGGAGCAAATGAAAGCCTTTTGTGCCCAGGTGCACAGCGGCAAGTGGAAAGGCTATACCGGCAAAAAAATCAAGTACATTGTCAACATTGGAATTGGTGGCAGCGACCTGGGGCCCTTTATGGTAACAGAAGCTTTAAAACCCTATTGGATGGAAGGCATCCAGGCTTATTTTGTTTCCAACGTAGACGCCACCCATATTGCAGAAACCCTGAAAAAGGTAAATGCAGAAGAAACGCTTTTTCTGATTGCATCCAAAACCTTTACCACCCAGGAAACCATGACCAATGCCTTTACCGCCAGGGATTGGTTTTTAAAGCAGGCCGGTGACGCTGCGCATGTGGCTAAACACTTTGTGGCCCTTTCTACCAACGAAGCGGCGGTAACCAAGTTTGGTATTGCCAAAGAAAACATGTTCCAGTTCTGGGACTGGGTGGGCGGCCGTTACTCGCTTTGGAGCGCCATTGGTTTGTCCATTGCCTTAACCATCGGGTATGAAAACTTTGAAGCTTTGCTGAAAGGAGCTCATGCAACCGATAACCATTTCCGCAACACCCCATTTGAAGAAAATATTCCTGTGCTGATGGCCCTGATCAGCCTGTGGTATATTGATTTTTTTGATGCCCAAAGCGAAGCCATTTTACCCTATGATCAGTACCTGCACCGCTTTGCCGCTTATTTTCAACAGGGCAATATGGAAAGCAACGGCAAAAGCGTAGACCGCAATGGAGAAGCCGTAACCTATGCTACCGGCCCGGTGATCTGGGGTGAACCGGGCACCAACGGGCAGCATGCGTTTTACCAGCTGATACACCAGGGTACGCTGCTCATACCCTGCGATTTTATAGCCACCGCCATTTCGCACAATCCCATCGGCGATCACCACCAAAAGCTGCTGTCCAACTTTTTTGCACAAACCGAAGCGCTAATGAATGGAAAAACCGAGGAGGAAGTAGAGCAGGAATTATTACAGCAGGGAAAAAGCGTGGACGAAGTCGCCGCCCTGTCGCCATATAAAATTTTTGCAGGAAACAGGCCTACCAACTCTATATTAATCAAGGAGTTAACACCATATACACTGGGTCAGCTCATTGCGCTTTACGAGCACAAGATCTTTACGCAAGGCATTCTTTGGAACATCTTCAGCTTTGACCAGTGGGGGGTAGAGTTGGGAAAGCAACTGGCCAACAACATACTGCCGGAGCTGCAGCATAACGAGCCGGTGAACGGTCATGACGTGTCCACCAATGGATTGATTAATGCCTATAAGCAAATGCGCTAACAAAAAGCTTTAAAAACCCATATAAAAAACCCTCCAAATGGAGGGTTTTTTATTGTTATAAGAAATTGAAGTTATTAATTACCACTTATCTACTTCTTCAGAAGAAGCTGCCGTAGTGGGGCTATTGCTGCTGGCCGTAACGGTAGGCTCTTCATTGGTCGCCAGTTCTTCAGCATCCTGCTCGTTTTCAGCATCTTCGTGGTTGTAAGCATCAAAATCAAAATCAGGCATCAACTGTGTTTTAACATGATCCACCGCCTCGGTTAGAGCCTTAATAAATTTATTAAAGTCTTCTTTGTACAAGAAAATTTTGTGCCGGTCGTAACCGTTGTCATTAAAGCGTTTACGGCTTTCAGTAATCGTCAGATAATAATCATTTCCACGAGTAGCTCTTACATCAAAAAAATAAGTCCTGCGTTTGCCTGCACGAATCCTTTTGCTGTAAATGCTTTCCATTTTCTTGTCGTTGTTTTCGTACGCCACTGTTTTTGAATTTTACAGTTAGTTAATCGATTTGATTTTATTAATTGTTACAAATATAATTATGTTTTTTCAACAGCCAAATTTGATGCATTATTGTTATGATCATCCTGTTGCTGCTTGGCGTACATCTCGGCATACAGGCCTTTTTTCTGCAATAATTGATGATGCGTGCCTTCCTCAGCAATCACACCATCCTGCAATACAATGATTTTATCAAAGTGCAGCAGGCTAAAAATCCGGTGCGTAATAATAATGGCTGTTTTGTCGGCTAAAAATGCCTGCAGGTGACCCAATATTTCTTTTTCCGTACGTGTATCCACGGCGCTCAGGCAGTCATCCAGCAACAGGATGGGCGACTCTTTCATCAGTGCCCGGGCAATGGAAATCCGCTGTTTCTGGCCGCCGCTCAGGGTTACGCCCCGCTCTCCTACTAGGGTGCCATACCCTTCCGGAAAGCGTTTAATTTCCTTATCCACCACCGCATATTGTGCCGCCTGCTCCACGGTTACAAATGGAGTGGCTTTGGCACCAAATGCTATATTGTTTGCTATGGTATCGCTAAACAAAAAACCATCCTGCGGCACATAGCTGATTTGCTGCCGCAAGGTATTAACATCCAGGTTTTGCAAGGGTATGCCATCCAGTAATATTTGCCCTGAAGTAACATCGTACATGCGCAGTAAAAGCTGCGCTACAGTAGATTTGCCACTGCCGGTTCTGCCTACGATGGCCACTTTATGACCCGGTTTGATCTGCAGGTTAAAATCTTTAATGGCGTGAATGTTGGTATGCGGGTACACAAAATTGACATCACGAAAAACGATATGTCCCTGCAGGGTAGCGGCCTGAATGGTTTTGTTGTTTTGAATAGAGGGCTCTGTGTGCAAAAACTCATTAAGCCGCTTTTGGGATGCCGCCGCCCTTTGAATAATGCTGGCTGTCCAGCCAATGGCGCTTACCGGAAAGGTGAGCATGTTGATATAAATAACAAATTCAACAATTGTATCCAGACCAATGCTTCCGGGCTGATGGATGTAGTGTAAACCACCGATCATAATGGTGAGCAGGGTGCTGAGACCAATAAACAAAGACATGGAAGGAAAATACAAGGCTTCTACCTTGGCCAGCGAGGTGGCTTCCTGCTTGTACTTTTCGCTGTTTTCGTCAAAATGGTGCAGCATGTTTTTTTCCTGCACAAAAGATTTGATGACGCGGATACCGGCATAAGACTGCTGCGCATTGACGGTTAAGCTGGCCAGTGTTGCCTGCAGTGATTCGCTTTTGCGGTGAATAATGTTATTGACGTAATAGATGATAATGGCCAGCACAGGCAGTGGCGATAAAACATAAAACGTCAGTTCCGGGCTGCGCTTGTACATGAAAAATACACTCATCGAAATCAGCGCCAGCAGGTTGATGAGGTACATAATAGCCGGCCCGGTAAACATTCTCACCCGGCTTACATCTTCAGCCATCCGGCTCATCAAATCGCCAATGCTGTGCCTTTTGTAAAAAGCTGTGTCCAGTTTTTGATAGTGCTGAAAAACTTCATTTTTCTGATCGTACTCGATATGGCGGCTCATAACAATAATGGTCTGCCGCATCAAAAACATAAAAAAGCCTTTGAGCAACGCCAGTACCAGAATGGTAATACCCGAAATGGCCACCACCTTGCTTACGGTCCAGTTACTGGCGGCAACCAGATCAATGAACTTCTGCACCAGGATATCATAATCCGGTTGTTTTTTACCAGGATGGTAGCCCGGCAGGTTCAACACCTGCTGCACATAATTGATAATAAAGCCGGTTACCTGTGGTGCCAGCACACCAAAGTAGTTAGACACCAGTATAAAGAAGATACCAATGCTTAACCTTACTTTATACTTCCAGAAAAACTTACGTAGATATTTTAAATGTTTCAACTATCTGCTTTCACCCAAAGGTATTGAATGCCCCATCAAAATAAAGAAGTAACCTGGGGCAAAACCCCGGAAGGATTTCTTAAAAAATCCATAAAAAGCCAGCAACTATTTCTACAGAACTTCAGTGTATTGAGATGATGAGAAACAAAAGGCCTTGGCTGCCGGCAACTTATTTAAAAGCCCATATCGCGATTACATGATTAAGTGTATGTGTTATTTCTTCTTGGCACAAATACCCGCAAAAAACAAAGGCCCTGTTGGGCCTTATTGTTGTTGGGCAAAACATTAATAGAAGTTTAATAAAAACTTAAAGAATTCGATTTAGAACTTCAATACTTTTGCTGCCAGAAAATATCTCATGTGTGTTTGTCCCGGTGTTTTTACACTGGGGCATTTTTGTTTGCACAATTTATAAAAATATTGGATTTACACCATTAGTACAAAAAAAGTTTTCAAAAATCCCAACACTTTTAACGGACAATTGTACGCTTCTTTATAAGAATTTACCCGATTATGGTTAATATCACCTTCTCTGCTAAAGTGTAATTGCTTTTTACCAAACAGGTTATTGTTTTTTGTAAAAAAGATGAGCTGAAATAGCGTTTTATAAATGAATTTTCTGCACTTTTGCATCGCTTACATGAATTGACTGCCTGCCTCCGAAAGGAGGCTTTTTTTATGCCCATTATCGAACAACAAAACACCCTGCAAAGCTGCAGGGTGTTTTGTTGGAAAAAATGAAATGACACTTTTTTAGAGATACCGCATCATTTGGGTTTTTAAAGAAGTTGAGCCATTATAGGGCAACACTTTTTTCTTCTTCTGATTTTACCACATTGAAAATATTCTTTTCGGCTACCTTGATACGATCCAGTTGCTCAAACCTGGAGTTATTGCTGATAAACTCCGGAACCATTTCCTTCATTTTCTTTACCAGCATATAGCTATCCTCGTGATTGCACAGGAAGATCAGTTCTTCAATGTCGTGCAGCACCCTTTCGTAAGAGCAGGATACCACCTTGGCAATTTTGATTTTCTCGTGGTGCGTAGGCAATGTTTTCTCCTGTTCATTCAGCAACTCTTCATACAGTTTTTCACCGGGTCTTAGACCGGTATACACTACTTTGATATCTACATCCGGTTCCAGTCCCGCCAGCTTGATCATTTGTGTAGCCAGGTTGGCAATCTTTACCGGTTTACCCATGTCAAATACATAGATTTCCCCGCCTTTACCGGTAGTACCGGCTTCCAGTACCAGTTGCACCGCTTCGGGAATGGTCATGAAATAACGGGTAATTTCGGGATGGGTAACTGTTATAGGACCGCCCTTTTGTATTTGCGACCTGAACCGGGGAATCACCGAGCCATTAGAATCCAGTACGTTTCCAAACCGGGTAGTTATGAACTTGGTTTTGGAGTTAAAGGTGAAAGGCTGCACCTCTTTTTTATCAATCAGGTCGGTATTGATGAAATCCAGCAGGCTGTTGTTGGAGGCGTTCAGGGACTGGGTGTACATTTCCGCAATCCTTTTGGAAGTACCCATGATATTGGTCGGATTTACCGCCTTGTCGGTGGAAATCATCACAAATTTTTCAGCCTTGTATAACACCGCCAGGTCAGCCAGGTTTTTGGTGCCCATTACATTGGTCAGAATGGCTTCCGACGGATTTTCTTCCATCATGGGCACATGCTTGTAAGCAGCGGCATGAAACACATATTGCGGCCTGTATTCTTTAAACAACATTTGCATGCGTTTAAAGTTTTGTATGCTGGCAATGTAAATTTTGAAGTTGGCGCCCGGAAACTTTTCTTCAATTTCCAGTTGTATCTCGTGCAGGAACGACTCGGCCTGGTCGCAAAGAATTACCATTTCAGGCCGGTAACGCATTACCTGACGAACAATTTCAGAACCGATGGAACCAGCGGCACCGGTCACCAGGATCCTCTTGCCCGACAGTTCTTCTGATATAAGGGTATTATTGATAACGATCGGCTCCCGTTGCAACAGGTCTTCGATGTTCAGATCTTTGATTTGTTTCAGGCTGAGTTTACCATATACCCACTGATCGGATGGCGGTACGGTCACCACTTTGATTCCGAGTTTAAGACATTGTTCAATCAGCCTTTTCTTTTCAGGAGCACCCAGCTCGTCGTTTTCAATAATCAGCTTGCGCAGCTGGCACTTTTCCTTTAAGCGTGCCAGGTCTTCCACCTGGTACACTTTCTTTTGCTCGATAGAGGCGCTTACTTTTTTATAATTGGTTTCTATAAAACCCAATACCGTAAAGGAGTCTACCCTGCTGGATTCAATGGCCCGCTTAATCAGTACGGCACTGTTGTCCGAACCATAGATCAACACCCGCTCCTGGTTGTTGCTGGCGGTGCGGCGGGCATAATGAAATATTTCCTTTGCGGTGGTACGCAACATAATCAACAGGGATGAGGAAATAAAGAAGTTAATGACCAATACATGAGCAATGGAAAGCGATTGAATATCCAAATACCCATCTACCAGCAGCTTTACCACTATAGGATAAATAAGGCTGGAAATAAGTACGGCTGAAAAGATGCGCAGGATATCCAAGGTATTGGAATACCGGATCAACCCGTTGTGGATGCGCATGGCATAAAATACACCTGTTGCAATAAGGCAATACAAACCTGTATAAATGAAGAAATGCCCTCTGTATATTTCAACAAACTCAAATTGTTTGAGCATGAAATAGGAGAGCGTAAAAGACCAGCTGGTAATGATAAAATCCATCAGCTGAATAACCCATCTAGGTACGGATTGAGCACTTAAAATATTAATTTTCATAGCAATTTAATAAGGTTACGCTAAATTTCGCGGCGTCACAGGTGTCTTACTGGAACTATGCTATGGCTTTAGATGGATAGGAAGGCGGTATTTAATAGGAATTGAACAGGCAACAAAATAAATGGCAACAGATAATGATGATTATCTGAAACGTTTATGCGAAACTTCTGTATTGTATGCTACAGAAAAAATGTAATTCATTCGGAAAATTGCCAACTATTGCCGCAATTGCTTTATTGCAATTAGTTGTTTGGAGCGCTGGTCTTTAGAAGGATGGATATAGATAAGGGAAATCAAATATAAATGATTTCCTCTTACTATGAAAGAAATGTGCCAAAATATGTTTTTAAATTAATACATCTTTATATATCAAGTATATCTTATTCGAAAAACATTTTACTTTTCAATCCCCTATTGGGCTGCAGGTGTAAACCAACTTTAAAATCGTTTATTCAACTTTTTTTATACCTATTCCCTCTTCATGCCATATGAATCATAAAGTGCGTATGCATTGACCAGTTTTTTTCCCACTTCTATTATCTTACCGATGATGTAACAAAGGAATTACGCAGGTTTTAGCAAACAAACACTTCAGCTCTTACTCTTACCTGCTTGTTTTAAATCCCCATAGCAATCCTAAAATAGTTATATCATGCTACATATATTATAAATTTCATTAAACCTACTAGCGAAGGGGAAACAAATTTATGCCGGGATGAACTTTATAAAATAAAGAAGCCATCTGCAACAGATGGCTTCTTTCAACAAAACGATATGATTATAACACTTACAGTTTCACCAAAGTCATGGTTCTCTTTTGGAAACCCTGCTCCGCCACCCCATAATAGGTGCCTCTTTTCAGCGTAGACGGAATGACTACAGTAGATCCTCTTCTTACATTTCTCCTGATGGCCACTTCTTTACCCCAGCGGTCAAACAGGGTTAAGGTTATGGGCAAATCACTATTGCTGTTTACATGAATATTAAATACATCAGGCGAAGGATTAGGCGAAGCACTTACTGTCATGCTCAGGTTCTCCTCCTGGTTGGGTTTATCATTTTCTGGGTTAGGTTTTACAAACACGGTTACTTCGTCGGTAGCCGTTAAACCTTTATTGTTGGTAACTTTCAGCCGGAATACATAAGTACCTTCCACCAGGCTGGTCAGGGCTGTTGTAGCTTTACTGGCATTGTCCAGGCTAAACTGCGACGGTCCACTCACTTTTCTCCATTGATAAGAAGTAATGCTTCCTACCGGATCTTTTGAAGCCGATCCATCCAGCGTGGTTTTATCGGTAGGCTGGGTAATGGTAATATCACGACCTGCATTGGCCACCGGAGGTTTATTGCTAGCCGTTCCTTCATTAACAGTCACCGTTACATCATCGGTGGCGGTAGCGCCTTTGTTGTCGGTTACCTGCAACCGGAACACATACTCCCCTTTTACCAGGTTGCTAACGCTGGTGGTGACAGCGCTGGGACTGGTAATGATCAGCTGTGCAGGGCCGCTTACTTTGGACCATTTGTAGGACGCAATCGAACCATCGCTGTCTTTAGAAGCACTTCCGTCCAGGGTGGCACTATTGGTGGGCAGGATAATAACCATATCGGTCCCTGCGTCGGCTTTAGGCGCCTGGTTGTTAGCACTGTTAACCGTTACCATTACTTCGCCCGTAGCAGTGGCGCCGGCTTTATCTTTTACTTCCAGCTGAAACACGTAAGTGCCCTGCTCCAGGTTACTTAAAGCCGTTTTAGCGGCATTGGCATTAGCCAGGGAATATTGCGAAGGACCACTTACCAGCGACCATTTGTAGGATGCAATACCATCGTCTCCATCGGTAGAGGCCGTACCATCCAAAGTGGTGCTGTTGGTTGGCAGTGTTAATGCAATGTCCACACCCGCGTTGGCAACCGGAGGCTGGTTAATGGTTTCCTGATCGGAAGATCCACCAAGCTCTTTGGAAAACAGCTGGCTTTGTGGAACAATTTCATAACCAATCATACTCGGACACTTCCAGTACAATAAACAACCCCGGTATCCACCTGCATTAAAGTGCTCAACCTTGAAATCATATAACTGGCCAGCTACCAATTTGATGGGTTTGGACAAGCGGGCAAAACGATCCGTATTGTCAAAGGTTTCAGTCCAGGCATCATTGATCAGCACACCATTAATCCACAGCTTGAAGCCGCCGGAACCATTGCACCGGAAGGTATATTCTTCAGAATACTGGGCCATGATTTTTCCTGACCAGCGAATGCTGTATAAGTCTCCGGTTATCTTATAGTAAACTCCGGTTGGGTTGAGGGTAGGCTTAGGAGTCCACTGGTTGAACATTAATATGGAGTCTACGCGGGTAAGAACTTTTTTGGAAGATTCCAGCTCTTTGGTATTGTTATAATATTCTGCCAGCAAACCATCGCCTTCACCCCAAACAGCAGGTGCAAACCTTTCAATATCTGTTACTTTAACCGAACCATTGCTAGAATCGGCCTGACCTACTTTTTCTATTTTCTTGCACGGGCCGGATAAAGGCTGCACTCTTGTCCAGCACCCGTTTTCCGCCAGGCTATCATAAGTGGGTAATGCAGCACCGAGGTTACAATGGATAACATCCACCAGTTTTATTTTTCTAAATTCTGATGAAGTACCATTTGAATTCGGCGTGTGGGTTGAACTACCCAGTAAAGGACCTTTCCTGTAGTTCTTCATGGTGCAGTAAAGAAACTTGTTCGTGTTACTGCTGTGCAGGTTGATAGTTTGAACAGGTGAATCATAAATGGTAATGGTATAGTCCATGTTATTGGCGCCATCAAAAACAATATGCTCAAAACGGACGCCGCTGCTGTTGGACGAGGTGGCCTTGATATCTACCTGCGAATTGTAATGGTAGCCATAGCGATAGGTATAACTATTCATGTAGGCACCATGAAACATGGCCAACCCATTGTTGTATGAATCATACCTTACAATCGTATGGTTTCTATGCGTATTCTGCCACACTTTAAGGCCGCAGATGTTACTATGCGCCAGATTATTTTCAAACTCCCATACACCTTCATTATTTGCATCCCAGGTAAAAGCACCCAGTTGGTGCGGGTCAACATTAGGATAACCTAAAGCGCCGCCTACACTTATACAATTATTACACACGTTGCCATCACCCATACCCAGCTGAAAAGAAGAAGAATTACGGGTGGGAGCACTCGAATCAGGACTGGTTATATCTTTCGAACCGTTAACAAACATGCTGAGGGCAGCTACACAACCCTCGTAAATTGTATCATGTGTAACATCCTGAAAATCCCACCAATAAGGTGTTTCTAAAGTATTGAATGCCACGCAATTCTTGAATAAAATACCATGCGATACGTGTGGCACAAAAGAATGCGAGCCCATATCATAGCTTACACAATCTTGTACTACAGAACCCCGGGAACCATCCATGGAGTGATGAAAGTGCAGGGCGTATCTTCCTCTTAATAAATCTTTAATGCCATCACCGGTCTGATCCTTTCTGGGCCCCATGTAGCGCAGGGCTACATATTTTAATGTTTGCGGGGAAGATGATGTAATTAATATATGAGAACGGCCTTTTTCGGTTCCTTCAATTCGTACATTACGGGTCAGGTTCAACACCTCGGCTGTCCAGGATTTATTGCTGCCGGCAGGCTCTACTTTCAGGTGGTTGAAAGAAAGGGAAGATTCGATATTAACCGTAGTACCTGAAACACTTTTAATATTTTTGCGTTCAAACAGGTTTGAAACGTCAAACTGGTCTAACCCTGTGATGCTCTGTGTAGGACAAATCACTATTTCATCGCCGGCGGCCCATCCATTGGCGGCTTTCAGCGAAAAAGAGCTGGCACCGGAGGCTGCACTACCCTGCAGGTTGGTCCAGGCCTTTTTTTCGGTACCCACCAGGTTCAAATTACCGGCACCCATAACCCACAGTCCGGTATCAGAATCCAGCACGCCCATTCCACCGCCTAACATTCTATCTTCATTGATTCCTACAAAGCGTAGCGTATGAATGTAATTGGCACTGGCTGGTTTCATTTCCAGCGTACCATTCACGACCACATTTTTGCTAGATTCAATGGTAACTGTTTTGGTGTTACCGTATGAAAGGATAGCACCGTTATTAATATTAATGCCGGCTACACTGATCAGATCCTGGTCTACCGTAACTGTATGACCCGAGGCGATCAGTGGTGTATCTGTAGCGGCAGGAACCTTACCGCCCCAGGTAGCCGGGTCGGACCAGTTGCCGGATTTTACACTAGTAACCGTTCCGGTTAGTTGTAATGTTTTTGTGGGAGCACAGCCCAGCGCAGAACTAACGCTGGTTTCTTTTTTAGCGACAGATACGGAAGTTAAAAATAAGCCTGTTGCAGTCAGAGAGGTGTTGCGGATAAATTTTCTCCTGGTGTTGGTTTTCATAAAAATAGTTGGTCTTAATGGTTTATGTATAAATTTTCATACAAACCGGATTCTTGTGGAATTCACTCCACTTTAACAATATTAATGCCGAGTTTAAAAATTTTCAAACTTTTTGAAACAAAAAGTGCAAATTGGTTCTTATAATTTTTTCCATTAAGAATTTCTACTTATCGATATACATAATTACTATTATATATATAAATCTTTTTTAACTAAAACACTTGCCAGCAAGAAGTTGGCACATTCAATGATCCGCCAGCAAAAACATTGGAATTAATTAAAGAAATCAGTGGCATTAAATTTGACAACATGTTATATTATATTTTATTTATATTATTATAATATATAATTCATTAATCATTTTTTTTTTGCCCCGCCTGTCATCCATAAAAGAAAATCTTATATATTATTTCTGGACCGCTGCACTTTAATATTAGCAACGCAGGCAAAACACTACAATGATTTTTGGGCTTCCCTGCAACTTTTACTTTCCGGACATTCTTATTTTTATTTATGTAACCCTTGAAAAATGAAGTACTGACGCAGAAATAAAAAAGCCTGTTGCTCCTATGAGAATTCTCATAAGAACAACAGGCTTATTAAACCCTTGTATGATAAACCAAGCTCAGGTTCTGCCGGATTAATACCTGCGCTATGCTATTTCTGTCAACGTTTTCGTCAGGCCAACAACTGCTCGTGGTGTATAACCTGGTACGACTCTTTTTCCAATCGTGCACTCTTACCGGTAAACAGATCGATGAACGTACTGAAAATGATTCTTTCCTTGAATGCAATTTTGAATGCTTTCAGGAACAAAGACCGCTCCTCCTTTTTGTGCAGACTGGGCAGCGCTTTGTACATGGCCTTGGCGCATTTGGCCGCTTTTTTCTTAACGACCTGCCTGATGTCTATACCGCTCAGGTCTATATTGTAGGGGTTGCTCTTTTGCAGAATCTTACACAATTGGTACTCTTCAAAATGGTTGATAAAGTTTCTCATCACCATTTTGGTGATCTGCCCTTCGTGGTTGCGGATAAATATTAAAGGCTCGGGAATTACATAACAATCGCCTACTGTCAGGTGCCGGATCCACATGTCATAATCTATCAGCCAGGTATAATTCGGATTGAACTTACCCAGCTTTATGTTTTCCCTTCTGATCATAACCACGCTGGGCTCACCCAGCCACCCTTTGGTGTTCAAGGTATGATAAAGGGTTTTCATGCCGTCGTGCATTCCAATAAAAGGCACTTCCACAATGTTAGTCTTAGTACCGAATTGCTGCCTGAAGCAGGTAACAAAAGATACGTTGGGATTTTCTTCCATCACGGCCACGTACTGCTCCAGCAACCGGGGATGAAACTTGTCATCGGCACATAAATACTTGATGTACTTACCACGGGCATACTCCAGGCACTTGTTCCAGTTACCGCCCAAACCCAGGTTAGTGGGATTTTGGTAGTAGCGGATACGGCTATCGGTCAGGTATTTCTGCACGACCTCTTCTGTATTGTCCGTTGAGTGGTTATCTACAATGACCAGCTCAAAATCGGTGAAAGTCTGATCTATTACACTTTGTATTGCCTCATCCAGATAATGTGCATAATTGTAGGATGGAATCAATACAGATACTTTAGGATGGGTACTCATATTTGATCAATCGTTTAAGCGTTAGTTTGGTTAAGCAGGTATTGTTATTCATAATTGATACCAATACCTAAAATAATCATCAATAAGCATGCTTCACTTTGTTTCTACCAATCCAGCGGGTGTTTCTATTCATTCTTCAAAAACAGAAAAACGAAATGCGGAAAACCCTACACATAAAAACAACAAAGTCAATGTTATATATTACAAACTTTTTCAAAACCCCATATAACACAGTAGCCGATCCTCCCCACCTTGCTATATGGGGTTTTGAAAAGATTGCAGCATCTGTTTGCTTTTTCTTTCTTCCATTCAAGAGTGCCTGCTAACAAAGGCTGCAGTAAAACAGTTTTACTTGATGGATCCGGGCACAGGCACTTAACTACTTTTTTCAATGACCCAAGTAAAATACAATCCTTCACTAAGCAAGACTGGGCACGGGTTCCAGAAGGTTGCTTTTAGCTGAACTAAAATAAGCCTCCTGCTCTTTTCGCAGCTTATCTACCAGTCTTCCCTCCGGCAAGATCACATCATCGTACGTCAGTACCCCGTCTTTTGGAATATCACGTTTCAGCACACAACCTTCCGCCACTCCAATAGGCAGTAGATTTTCCTTTTGTGTTACGTCTGCATTTTCGCACAAGCCATACGTCATGTAATGACCAATGCCATCCAAAGTTTGTCCGGCCTTCAGGTCTGTTTTAGCGGCGGCCACCACTTCTACATAAGGTTGCCCGATGGGAGTTAAAGCGGCATCCTGAAACAGTACCGCCCTGGCCACTGTGGTCGGCACTTCAAAATGGCATAAGTGATAGGGCGTGTAAAAACAATAGAGCGGCCCTTCACCCAGCTTGTATAAATTAAGATAATGTTTTTGTATAGGATGATCATGGGTTCCTAAAACAAATACACCGGGTCCCGGCTCGGCACCTACCACATAATCCACAATGCCCGGTCCTTCCAGTAAGTCTTCCAGCGGGTACAGGTTCATCACCTCCTTGATGGGCGTACCGGCGGGTACAGTTGGCCCATACATGCCGCGTTGACCTACCCGCATGCCGGTGCCATTAGCTACAATGGCCTGCTCAAACGATATTTTGCTGCCATCAGCAAAGGAGGTAACCATGGAGGGATTTTGCCCCCACTTTTTGGCAAAGCCTTCCTGCGTGGTGGGATTGCGGTAAGGATCATGCAAGCCCTTGATGTTGCCACACAATACCGGCTTTACACCCAGCGATTTTACAAAGCGGTACAGGTTCATAATAACCCCCGGCTGGTCGCCGTCGGCATTGGTGTATACCACGCCAGCTTTGTCGGCATGGACTTTTAAAATAGGACCTACCGTTCCGTCCACTTCGGCATTCATCATAATGATATGCTTACCGTTCTGAATAGCACTCAAGGCAACCTGGGTTCCAAACTCAACTGCCCCGGTCACTTCTATCACCGCATCAATACCCTCTGCTTCACACAACAGCAGGGCATTATCGGTAATGCTGTATTTTCCTTTGCGGATATTTTCTTCCAGTCCTGCAACCGTACTTACTTCTTCCGTTTCCAGCATACCCGCTTCCCCGTACGCCTGCTTTGCTTTATCAAGGGTGCGGTTGGCAATAGCCACCAGTTCCATTCCCTTTACATAATTGCATATTTGCAAAGCAATGCCTTTTGCCATAAAGCCGGCTCCCACCATGGCCACCCGAACAGGATTCTGCTGCGCATGGCGTTTGGCTAAGGCTGTATCTACAATCGTCATATCTTTTTCTTTAGGGTCATTAATTAATTAAATAGCCATGGGCTTTTCCTTTACGACGCCTTCCGCCTGCGCCCCGAACAATGCATGCGCCTGGTCTTTTTCAGAAACGATTTCCGGCACCAGCGGCCATTGAATGTTGAAGGCAGGATCATCCCAGCGGTAACCTTTTTCGGCACCCGGGGTATAAAACTGGGTTACCTGGTAGGTGACATCGGTGTTATCTTCCAGCGTGATAAAACCATGCGCAAAGCCTTCGGGCACGTACAGCATGCGGTAGTTGTCGGCCGTCAGCTCCACCCCTATCCACTGCTTGTATGTTTCAGAATCCTCCCGCAGGTCTACAATTACATCGTATATGGCACCGCGGGTACACCTGACCAGTTTGGTTTCACCATGCGGCGCCAGTTGCATGTGTAAGCCCCGCAGGGTGGCTTTCTTTTTATTATAGCTGACATTGGTTTGCACCGCGTTGGTATTGAGGCCCAAAGCTTCAAATTCACGCTGGCAGTAAGAACGGCCAAAAAAACCTCTTTCATCTTCCAGCCGTTTTACATCAATGATATAAGCACCTTTCAATTGGGTTTCGGTAAAAATCATACACTTGTTTTATAGGGTTTCTAAAGCAATGGCTTCCTTTGTTACACTTTGGCTTTTATGATTCCACTCCAGCTGGTTATTGATGTATTCTGCCTCCTGCAAGTGGTTCAGTACTTTTAACCGCATCAGCAGGGAGTTTCTGAAATCTCCATCTTTAAAATCCATTGCCACCAGCCCGTCTCTTAATTCCTTGATGGCCTGATGTAAAGTATACAAGGGCTGATGCTGCGGCGCCAGCGACTGAAACAAATCAAAACTTACTTTGTAGGAACGCTTATCAGGAGCGGCATCCTTATTTAAAGACACTTCGGTGCCGGGAATAACTTCGGCCACGGCAGCCGCCAGGTCTTTTACCTGGTAGTTCCAGGCATTAGTGCCCGCATTGACCGCCAGAAAAGTTCCGCCATTTTCCGCCGGCCGGGTTACAGCCCATTCAATAGCCCGCGCCATGTCTTTTACATGGATCAGGGGCCGCCAGGGACTGCCATCACTGAGAATATTGATTTTACCGGTAGCTACAGCGCCGGCCACAAAATCGTTTAGCACCAGGTCAAGCCGCAGGCGGTTGCTCATACCGCAGGCCGTGGCAAACCGAAGACAGGTTACCGTAAAGTTTTCGTCGGCCAGCGGCTGCAGGTCTTTTTCGGTAAACACTTTGGATCGTGCATAGGCTGTCAGGGGATTGAGGCTGGAGTTTTCAGTTTTAGCCGCATCTTCTGCCGCACCGTACATGCTGCAGCTGGAAGCAAATACAAAAGCTTTGGCACCGGCCTCTTTGGCCATTTTTGCAATCCGGATGCTGGATTGATAATTCACCTCAAGGGTTACTTCTTCAAAGCGGCTGCCCATGGGATCATTGGAAATAGCCGCCAGGTGCACCACTACGTCTACACCTTCCAATACCTGAGCAGGCAGGGTGCGTACATCACCAAAAAGCTGTACATCCAGTTTGCTTTCCGGCAGTACCGCGGCATGGGTCAGGCAGGCGGCAAAATACGCCATATCATAACCTATAAGGGTAGCCTGCGGAAAAGCAGAACGCAACTGACTCACGACACCGGGACCAACATAACCCATGTTGCCGGTTACTAATATTTTCATAGCAGAATAAATATTGCTTGTTTTTATATAGGGAATTAAAAAGAAGGAACCAGGGACTTGTTGTGAATAATGTCATACCAGGGTGCCTTGCCGCTTTGCCACATTTCTTCCAGCACGTTTTTGTCGCGCAGGGTATCCATGGGCTGCCAGAAACCGGTATGGCGATAGGCAGACAGCTCGCCTTCATTGGCCAGGGTTTCCAGTGGCTCCCGCTCCCAGGTGGTCTGATCATCTTCTATATAATCGATCACTTCGGGTTCCAGCACAAAAAAACCGCCGTTGATCCAGGGCATTTCACCGCCCATGGGCTTTTCAGTAAAACTGCTGATGCGGGTATCTTCAGTAGATAAATTGAATACGCCGAAACGGCCGGGTTGCTGTACAGCAGTTAAGGTAGCCAGCGTTTTTTGCGACCGGTGATAACGGATCAACTCACCAATATTTATATCACTCAGGCCATCGCCATAGGTCATGCAAAAGGTGTGGTTGCCGATGTAGTCTTTTACTCTTTTCAGGCGGCCGCCAGTCATGGAGTTGTGGCCGGTGTGTACCAGGGTTACCTTCCAGGGTTCGGTATTGTTGGAATGCACCTCCATGTTGTTGCTGCGCATGTCGAAGGTGACGTCGGCATTATTGAGGTAATAATTGGCAAAGTATTCCTTGATCATATGGCCTTTATACCCGCAGCAAATAATGAAGTCATTAATGCCATAAGCGGAATAAATTTTCATGATGTGCCATAAAATAGGCTTGCCTCCAATTTCAACCATGGGTTTAGGACGAATACCACTTTCTTCACTGATCCTGGTTCCATAACCACCGGCTAGGATTACTGCTTTCATATTGTTACTAGTTAGGATTATTTACGTTTTCAAATCTTACTACCAAGTGCTGTACGGAAATGCATAGCAATGCCTGCAACCGCCGTTCATCACCAATTGATGTTTCAAGGATTGAAATTTTAAAGAACCTATTGTAACGAGGAAAAGTGAGAAAAGCTTAATGGCATAAGCTTACTGATTTCTGTTCACAACGGTTAAGAGGGTATTTAGCACCAGGATATCGGGCTTTAGGTAATTTTGATAGTAATGATAGTTATTTTTCATTGTTTGTACAAGCAGGTCAGAATTTTTTAATAAAAATTCAATTTTTTCTACCAGTTGATCGGCTGTTTCAAACTCAAAATAATTTTTTCCCTTTTCAAAATTACCAGGTACTTCAAATTGCAGGGGCTCTGAAATAATAGCCCGCGAAGCGGCCACGTACTCGGCCATCTTCCAGCCAACAGAGTTGAATAAACCCGTAGTGGCGATACAAATATTGTGCTCTTTTACAGCTTTGACAAAACTAAACTTGTTGGTTTTGCTAAAAGGAATGGCCAGTGAAGGATAATGCCTGGAAGAATAGTCATCCATCCACAAGCCGCCGGTAAACCGGTCGCCAAATTCTTGTTGACAAATTTCTACACACCTGGCCCTGACAGTGTTGATATAGGCCCGGTGGATTTTATCTTCTTCCGACAACACATCACTTCCTTCCGGATCCCATACGCGGGTCAGAAACAAGATTCTGTCCTTTTGATTACGAATGGGGTAATATTCAAAGTCGTGGGTATAAAAAAAGCTTTTGTTGAAGATCTTTTTTAAAATCCCATGGGTCTTGATAAAATATTTAAACTTGGAGGGGAAACCTTCTGCATAAGCAATCAGGTTTTTGTCAGGGTGGATGTTATAATTGAAGCCCAGCGGAAAAACCTGGCAGCCCCCGGGTAAATAATCGTACAACTGCCGGTGAAAGCTTCTCTTAAAATAAAAGTCGGTATCGGTATAGGTTTTTTGAAAATATTCCAGGTTTTCTTTCCAACCGTCATTGATCCATATCATGCCATCCTGGGTATCGTACACCACCCTGTATTGATGATTGATGGTAGCCTGTATAACCGGTATCTCTTTGCCGGTAAATTTCCTTTGCTTTAATTTCAAATCAATCACCCCTTGCTGCTGCAGTTTAAAAAAACCGGTGTAGATCTGCATCAGGTGTGGGCTGCCCAGATATTCTACTTCACAATGAAATAATTTTCCCATCCAAAAGCTAATTAGTTAAGACTGTACGGATCCTTTCGAACTGATTATGGACCTGTTCTGTTCCCGTTTTATAAAAAGTAGAATCGCTACTTTCTACTGTAAACAATATTGTAGACTTTGCAAACACCCATAGCAACATCCACTGCTCCCGAATCAACACTTATGTCACGATCCCTCTTTATTGCGGTGTTGGATTAAATAAAAAAGCAAAGCTCCAACCTGTAAATACATTAAATCATGTACCCACCACCTGTTAAAGCTTTGCTTTATGCGCAATGCTATTTATGGTATTTGCAGCCATCTTTTTCAAAACCCCATATCTTGTTCCACTGCTCAGGCCGCTGCAAAATGCATTAAAAAAAATGAAAATAAAACCTTTTTTAAAATGCCATATAGATAGCTATGTTAATTTTTGTTAAACCATTTTTTCTATGGCTGCTACTAAACCAAAAGCTTTTTCAATACGTGCTACCACCCGGTTTAACTCCTCTTCCGTCAGGTTGGAGCCGGAAGGCAGACACAAGCCGTTTTCAAACAACCGGTCGCTGGTTCCGTTGCCGTAATAAGGCGCACCAGCAAAAACAGGCTGCAGGTGCATGGGTTTCCACAACGGCCGGCAGTCAATGTTATCTTCAATCAACGACAGGCGCACCTCCTCACGGGTTACTTTTTCGTCCTGGATCAGGATGGTGCTCAGCCAGCGGTTGGAGTAATAATTGTCGCCGGGCTCTTCGCTCATTTGGATGCCGCTGATGTCGGCAAAAGCTTTTTTGTAAAACTCAAAGTTCTGACGACGCTGTTGTATGCGCAGGGGCAGTACTTCCATCTGGCCACGGCCAATACCGGCGGCAATGTTGCTCATGCGGTAATTATAGCCAATGTGGGAATGCTGATAATGCGGTGCCGGGTCCAGGGCCTGCGTGGCCAGGAAGCGGGCTTTTTTAATGTAGTCTTCATTGGCCGACAGCAAAGCACCACCACCGGAAGTGGTAATGATTTTGTTACCGTTGAACGAAAGGATACCGATATCACCAAAGGTACCCAGCGCCTGACCGTTGAAAGTAGAGCCTAATGCTTCTGCTGCATCTTCCACCACCGGAATCTGGTACTGGCGGGCAATGGCCATGATCTGGTCCATCTGCGCCGGCATACCATACAGGTGCACCACAATAATGGCTTTAGGCTTTTTACCCAGTTTCATTCTTTCCTGTATGGCCTTTTCCAAAAACTCGGGCGACAGGTTCCAGGTTCGATCTTCACTGTCTACAAATACCGGTGTGGCGCCCTGGTAAATGATGGGGTTGGCAGAAGCAGAAAAAGTCATGGACTGGCAAATGACCTCATCGCCGGCCTTCACCCCCAGTATCACCAAGGCCAGGTGAATGGCAGCCGTACCCGAGCTCAGGGCGGCTACATGCGTTCCATTTCCTAAAAAGGTTTGCAGATCTTTTTCAAAGCCATCCACATTAGGACCCAGGGGAGCAATCCAGTTGGATTCAAAAGCTTCGTTGATGTATTTCAATTCAGTTCCTCCCATGTGCGGAGAAGAAAGCCACAGTTTCTGTTTCATTAAGTATGATTTATGGTCTTGATGATTTTAGTTGGATTGCCCACGGCCGTTACATAGTCCGGCACATCTCTAATTACCACCGAACCGGCGCCAATATTACACCATTTACCTATGGTGACACCAGGTATTATTACGGTACCGGCACCTATATGCGTACCTTCTCCCACGGATACATTGCCGCACAAGGCTACGTTGGGTGATATATGTACAAAGTCTGCTACTTTACAATCATGATCCACCGAAGCATTGGTGTTGATAATGCAATGCCGGCCGATACTGCTGTCTGAATTGATGACCACACCGGCCATGACCACTGTCCCCTCCCCTATTGTGCATCGCCTGGTAATTTGACTAAATGGATGAATAGCCTTTCCATAATTAACCTTCAGGGCGCTGGCAACTTTTTTCCGGATAACATTGTTGCCGATGGATATAATCAGCTGGTGCAGTTGTGCATCAAAGCCAGTAGGATATTTTGTTACAGCCATACCCAGCAACTCCTGCACAGCAGGGTTATCATCAAACAAGCCTTCTATTTTTTCACCCAGGCACTCCAGTGTTTCCATGATCACTTTGGCATGCCCGCTGGCACCGTATAAAAACATGTAATAATGCGGTTTAGTTTCCTAAAAATTTTTCCATGGTAGCATAGGTATTTGAACTGATGCCTTCTGCCTTGAAAACTTTCTGGACCGTTTTGAAAATGATTTTTACATCCAGCCCCAACGAAAGATGGTCCACGTACCAAACATCATATGTAAACTTTTGCTGCCAGCTGATGGCGTTGCGTCCGTTGACTTGTGCCCAGCCGGTAATGCCGGGCCGCACTTCGTGTCTTCTTTTCTGCTGGTCATTGTACAGGGGCAGGTATTCCACCAGCAAGGGTCGCGGTCCTATCAGGCTCATGTCGCCTTTGATAACGTTCAGCAGCTGGGGCAATTCGTCCAAAGATGTTTTGCGTACAAATTTTCCAACAGGAGTTAACCGCTTATCGTCCGGCAGCAATTGACCCTGCGCATCCTTGCGGTCGTTCATGGTTTTAAACTTGATCAGTAAAAAAATCCTGCCTCCTTTGCCCGGCCGGCGCTGAAAAAAGAAAGGGCTGGCGCCATTGGCCAACAAAAGAATGAAGGTAACTACCAAAAAGACCGGCAACAGCACCAAAAAACCGGTTACACTTAAAACAAAATCGATGAACCTTTTAAAAAATTTACGATACAACTGCATGCGATTTTACCTGGTCTTGATATTCATTAAGTAATAAATTCCACAATTGTTGCTGATCATAGCGTTCTACAATCAACCTGCGGGCATTGGCTTTCAAATGTAAATACAAGGACTGATTGGTCAGGAGGGTTTCCATGGCTTTTTGCAGAGCAGCTGCATCTTTAACCGGTATAATCAACCCGTTTTTTTCGTGTTCAATAATTTCGTTACAGCCGTTAATATTGGTAACTATAGCAGGCAGATGAAAGCAGCCGGCCTGCATGGGCACGTTCGGAAAGCCTTCGCGGTAAGATGGAAAAGCCAGTGCTTGACTGATCAACAGGTATGGTCTTACATCCTGTTGAAAACCTACACACACCATATCTTTATCACTCGATATGGTCTTTTCAACCGATTCAGAAATAGGATCCCGTTCCGGCTCGTAAGGTCCAACCAATAATAATTTGGCGTGAGGGTGCTTCGCTTTCAACTCGCTGAAAGCAGCTACCAGTTCTTCAATGCCTTTGTCTTTTACCAGCCGGCCGATAAATACAAACACAAAATCGGATTCTTTTATCTGCAGCTTTTCCCTTAGCGCCTGGGCCGTTGCTTCCAGCTCTGGCGTGCTTTGAAAAAATTGGGTATCGATGCCATTGCTGCTGCCATTGCCCAGCACTTTTATTTTATCTTTTTTGCAAAATTTGTTTTGTAAAATAAACTGTGCCAGGTTATTGGAATTGGGATATACTTTGGTAGCGCACCTGTAGGTTAGTCGCTCCACCCACTCCAGCACTTTTCTTTTTTGGCCGGTGGTTTCCATTAACGGAAGACCGGCCACCGTGTGCAGCCGGATGGGCACACCCGCAAGTTTTCCGGCCATCATCCCCAATAAACCGGCCTTGGGTGTATGTGAATGAACAATTACGGGCTTTTCTTTTTTAAACAAGCGGTATAGCAACCATAGTGCCTTTATATCCTGCACCGGGGTTATGGCACGGGTCATGGCGACCGGTGTTGTTTGTACGCCTTCGTGCTCTGCCACTTCCTCCAGCAACGGCCCTGGTGAAGAAACCGCCAGTACATTAAAATGAGCGGACATGAATTTAAGCTGCCGCTTCAGCAGCACGCGCAACGATAATGGTACGGTTGTTATACGGATTAATTTTTGATCTGGTTTTCTCACGTTGTGTCCTCGCAACTTTTAAACGAAAAAAAATATTTTACAATAGGGAAAAAAAATTTTCAGCTATTATTACATCATTACAACAATTTTGTTGACCTATAATCATTCAACCAACATGCACATCAGACC
>JAEWAC010000307.1 GCA_023391895.1 Bacteroidota bacterium | reverse complement strand
GGGCAAAAATTAAAATAATGAGCAGCAGGAAAAATCCGGCTACGCACAAAAAGCCCAGCGCATTGCTGTCCAGCAGGTCGGCCAGCCACCACGCCAGTGCGGTAAATAAAAAGGCCAGGAAAAACAGGCCCAGTACAACGGCCAGCACGCCAATGGTAACGCCGGCGGCGGCGTTGCTGGCGCCTTTGGTTGCCTTGGCTTTGTACAGCTGAACGGTGGTTTGCACGTACTCGTTCACATGGTCTTTTAAGTGACTGGCGCTTGTTTTTAAATCTTCCATGTGGGATGGTTTTGAAAAGGAAAACAGTCCCGTTACCGGGACTGACTAAAAGTTAGAGATAGCTTTCTTTGATATCGCTGGTCGCTCTTGTGCCTTTTCTACGCAGGTTGCTCACGCCGTCTTTTGCACTGGAAAAAAGATCGCCAAGATGGCTGCCCCAATCGCTGGCTGTGCCGGTGATTTTCTTGCGGGTTGCTGTTCCGCTGTCAGGTGCCAGCAACAAACCTACCACTACGCCTGCCGCAGCAGCGCCTACCAAACCTAAAACAAGTTTTGTTTTCGCACTCATATGGATTATTTTAAGATGAAATATTCGTTTCGTGATTATTTTAAATAATCATACCAAAACACGACAGCAAACTTGCAATAACCCAAAACAAAAAACTATGCACGAAAATAAGCAGATCGCCCTATTTTTACGTTTCTGTGAAGAAGGGCCATTGCCAAAAATACTTGGTATGATAATTAAGGGATTAAAGCATTGTTGACGAGCTATGACCACGCGGAAAAAGGTATTAATCATTGATGACGAAGTGGACTTATGTCTTCTGATGAAGACATATTTCCTGCGCAAAAATTACGAGGTTTACATTGCCCACACACTGGCCGATGGGATGTCGCGTCTCAACGGCCTGCACCCTGATTACCTCTTTATTGACTACAACCTGCCGGATGGCCTGGGCTGGGACAAACTCCCCGAAATGTACAAGCGCTACCCCGATATTCAGTATCACCTGATCAGCGCTTTTCGCCCAAACATGCCCGCCGAACTGGATGGGGCCAAATTAACAATTTGGGAAAAGCCCATTAGTTTAAAGTCGCTGGATAATTTCTTTTAATAGCGAGTAGGGAGTAGTCAGTAGCAAGTTGTTCTTCAATTCGGACAGCCCCAACGCAAATTGGAATCCATTAGACCAGTTATAAGTTTAAAAACTTCAAGCAGGGCAGGGTTCAGTGATTTTAGGTCTTCTAGCTTAATATAATTTAGCTTCAGACAGGCTGTGAGAGCATTGTCTATTTCTACAACCGAGGATCTGGAAACTTCAAAAAACGGTTCTTCTCTGTCTTTGATCTCCTTGAGCAACCTTATGCCAGGTTATTTGATACAGAAAGAGTAGCTCGTTTCATCTGTCCGGAAAGGTTGTAAAGTTCATCTTTTGGCAGCTTATCGCATATTGTATAAACAAGCGGCAACAAATCAATGGCTTTCTGCCAAGCTATTAGTTTTTTGTGACTGAGGTCCAACATGTTTTCTCCTTAAAGTAAAAAAAGTTTTTCGCACCTGGTAGCTACTTGCTACATCCTACTCACTACTCGCTATTCCCCCTATCTTTGCCCCCACTAAAAATCGTATTACATGAACTTGCACGAGTATCAGGCAAAAGAACTGCTGAAAAAATATGGTGTTCCGGTGCAGGAAGGCTTTGCAGCCAGCACACCCCACGAAGCGGAAGAAGCATATCGCCAGATCAAAACCACGTACGGAAGCCCGTTTGCGGTGATCAAGGCACAAATTCATGCCGGCGGCCGCGGAAAAGGAAAGATTCGCGAAACAGGCGTTAATGGCGTGAAGGTGATCAAAAGCCTTGATGAAGTAACCGATGTATCATCTAAAATTTTAGGCGGAACGCTGGTGACCATCCAAACCGGTGAAGCCGGCAAGGTGGTGAATAAAATCCTCGTTGCACAGGACATGTACTACGATGGTCCAAGTGAAAGAAAAGAATTCTACCTCTCTATCCTGCTTGACCGTTCCAAAGGCCAGAACGTGATTATGTACAGCACCGAAGGTGGAATGGACATTGAGGAAGTTGCGCACAAAACCCCCGAGAAAATCTTTAAAGAGTGGGTGCACCCCGGCGGTGGCTTAAGCGGTTACCAGGCAAGAAAAATTGCTTTCAATTTCGGCCTGAAAGGCGATGCCTTTAAAAACATGGTGAAGTTTGTAACCAATTTATACAACGCTTATGTTGGATTGGAATGCGCCATGCTGGAAATTAACCCGCTGTTTAAAGCAGCCGATGATAAAATTGTTGCGGTTGACTGTAAAATGAATTTGGATGATAACGCTTTGATGCGTCATCCCGACCTAGCTAACCTGCGTGATGTTAGCGAAGAAGACCCAACCGAGGTAGAAGCCGGCAAGTTCAACCTGAACTTTGTAAAGCTGGACGGAAACGTAGGTTGTATGGTAAACGGTGCCGGTCTGGCCATGGCCACTATGGACATGATCAAACTGAGCGGCGGCGAACCAGCCAACTTCCTTGACGTAGGCGGTACGGCCAATGCGCAAACCGTAGAAGCTGGCTTCCGCATCATCATGAAAGACCCGAAAGTAAAAGCAATCCTGATTAACATCTTTGGTGGTATCGTTCGCTGCGACCGTGTAGCGCAAGGCGTTATTGATGCCTACAAGAACATGGGCAACATCAACATTCCTATCATTGTTCGGCTGCAGGGCACCAATGCCGAAGAAGCTAAAAAACTCATCGACGAAAGCGGCCTGAAAGTGCAGTCTGCCATCCAACTCAGCGAAGCCGCGGATTTGGTGAACAAGGCATTAGCAGCTTAAGCAGTTTGGGGTTTGGTGTTTAGAGTTTGGAGTTGTTTAATACAGTCAGTATAAC
>JAEWAC010000295.1 GCA_023391895.1 Bacteroidota bacterium | reverse complement strand
ATGGATGCCGACCTGCAGGACAGCCCGGACGAAATTCCGGAGCTGCGCCGCATGATTCTGGAAGACGGCTACGATATGGTGAGTGGCTGGAAAAAAAAGCGTTATGATAATACGCTGACTAAAAATATTCCGTCGAAGTTTTTCAATGCCGCTACGCGTAAGGTTTCTAAAATAAAACTGCACGACTTTAATTGTGGGCTCAAATCTTACCGGAAAAAAGTGGTTAAAAGCATTGAAGTGTATGGAGAAATGCACCGCTACATTCCGGTGCTGGCCAAGTGGGCCGGCTTTAAAAAGATCGGCGAAAAAGTGGTGGAGCACCGTGCACGAAAATATGGTGTTACCAAGTTTGGCTGGGAACGCTTTGTCAATGGGTTTTTAGATCTTTTGTCCATCACCTTTGTGGGTAAATTTTCCAAGCGGCCCATGCACTTTTTTGGACTGTGGGGCACCGTGTTTTTCATGATTGGTTTTTTGATTACACTTTACCTGATCCTTTCTAAAATATTTGATTCTACGTTTGCACTCACCAACCGCCCCTGGTTTTACCTGGCATTAACGGCATTGATTATTGGTATGCAGTTGTTCCTGGCTGGCTTTATATCCGAACTGATTGCCCGCAATGCACCCGGCCGCAACTGGTATTTGATAGAAGAAAAAGTGGGCTTATGAACCGGAAAGTTGTCATTATTGGACCTGCGCATCCGCTGCGCGGCGGCCTGGCCACTTTCAACCAGCGGCTGGCAGAAGAGTTTACCGCACAGGGCGATGACTGCACCATTGTTTCTTTTTCTTTACAATACCCTTCCTTTTTATTTCCGGGCACAACGCAGTATTCTACAGAACCGGCACCTGAGCATATCAAAATAAAAACGCTGATCAATTCCGTCAACCCGCTGAACTGGATCCAGGTGGGCCGGTATCTGCAAAAAGAGAAACCGGACCTGATCGTAGTGCGCTTCTGGATCCCTTTCATGGGTCCGGCGCTGGGCACCATTTTACGGCAAGTGCGCAAGAAGAACCAGCACACCAAAATTATTTGTATTGCCGATAATGTAATACCCCACGAAAAAAGAGCCGGCGACACGGCTTTTACCCGCTATTTTCTAAAATCCTGCGATGGATTTATCACCATGAGTGATAAGGTTTTAAAAGACCTGCGCCTGTTTGAAAAAACAAAACCGGCCGTATTGGTGCAGCACCCGCTCTACGACAACTTTGGCGCCAAAATGGATAAAGCAGAAGCCCGTAGGCACCTGGGGTTAAATGCAACAGATAAAATTGTTTTGTTTTTTGGCTTTATACGCAAATACAAAGGGCTGGACCTGTTGCTGCAGGCCATGGCCGACCAGCGTATCCGCGAGGTGAACATTAAGCTATTGATAGCCGGTGAATTTTACGAGGATGAAAAGCAGTACCTGCAACTGATAGCAGAAAATAATTTATCCCATTCCGTCATTCTTCGTACCAACTTTATACCTGACAGTGAAGTAAAATACTACCTCTGCGCCGGCGATGCGGTGATACAGCCTTATCGTGCGGCGACGCAAAGCGGTGTAACGCCCCTGGCCTATCATTTTGAAAAACCCATGGTGGTGACCAATGTGGGCGGCCTGCCCGACCTGGTGCCGCACCAAAAAGCAGGACTGGTATGCGAACCCCAACCCGACTCCATTGCCAGTGCCATTTTACAGTTTTACCAATTAGGCGAAGATTATTTTATTCCGCATCTTCGCACCGAAAAGCAAAAATACTCCTGGTCGGTGCTGGTGAATACGATTACAGAACTTGCCCAAGGCATTGCCAGAAGCTGAAGTGTGCGACCCTGAAACAAATAGAAGGTAAACTCCACAGCCGCCCATAAGAGGTATTTTGCTGGTTACATAATTCATACATGATCTACAGAAGTAAAGCACCCTTACGGATTGGACTAGCCGGTGGCGGCACCGATGTGAGCCCTTATTGCGATTTGTTTGGCGGCGCTATTTTAAACGCCACCATCTCCCTTTATGCCCGGGCTTCCATTGAAACGTTGCCCGAGCCTCAAATAATTTTGGAAGCCATTGACCGGAATGAAAAATTAACCTTCGAGTTGGCCGACACGCTCCCCATTAATGGCCAACTGGACTTATTAAAAGGTGTCTACAACCGCATTCAGCAGGATTATGGCGGTCTTAAAACTGGTTTTAAGCTTTCCACTTTTGTGGATGCGCCGGCCGGATCGGGATTGGGCACTTCTTCTACCCTGGTGGTGGCAATTATTGGTGCCTTTGCCGAAATGCTGCGCCTGCCCCTGGGGGAATACGATATGGCACATTATGCTTACGAAATAGAAAGAAAAGAACTCAAGCTGGCCGGTGGTCGGCAGGACCAGTATGCTGCTACTTTTGGGGGCGTTAACTTCATGGAGTTTTATGCCGATGACAAGGTCATCGTTAACCCCCTGCGCATTAAGGAGCAATACCTTTTTGAACTGGAAAACAACCTGGTGCTGTACTACACTTCCACCAGCCGCGAATCAGCTAAGATCATTGAACAGCAATCCAGCAATGTGATTTCTAAAAAAGAAACCTCCATTGAAGCCATGCACCAGCTAAAGCAGCAGGCACAAATGATGAAGGAAGCCTTGCTGAAAGGACGCATACACGAGTTTGGCGACATATTGGATTATGGCCATCAGCAAAAGCGCAAAATGGCGGAAGGCATTTCCAACCCGCTGATGGAAGAAATTTACGAAACCGCCAAAGCAGCAGGTGCCACGGGTGGCAAAATATCAGGAGCCGGTGGCGGCGGCTTTATGATCTTTTATTGCCCGGGCAATACCAAATATGGCGTCATAAAAAGTTTGGAGAAATTTGGCGGGCAACACAAATCCTACCAGTTTGTAGAGCATGGCTTAAAAACATGGACGATATAAAATCTTGATAAACCAGATTGAAAAAACAATGGAAAAGATTAAAAACATCATACGGGCCTCTATCGATGTAAAACATCAGGTACTGCAGGATGAAACCCTGTTACAAACCGTAGCCTCCGTAACCGATGAAATAGTGGCGGCTTTTAAAAGAGGCAACCGGGTGTATTTCTGTGGCAATGGTGGCAGTGCGGCCGATGCCCAGCACCTGGCGGCTGAGTTCTCCGGCCGCTTTTATATCGACCGGAAAGCCCTTCCGGCAGAAGCCCTGCATTGCAATACCTCCTACCTGACAGCCGTAGCCAATGATTACAGTTATGATGTAGTGTATGCCAGGCTGATAGACGGCATCGGCAACCAAGGCGATGTTTTAGTAGGCTTATCTACTTCAGGCAACTCAAAAAACATCATCAAGGCATTTGAAGTAGCCAAGGATAAAGGTATCATAACCGTAGGCTTCACCGGTGCCAGTGGTGGTGCCATGAAAGGTGGCAGCAACTACCTGATCAATGTGCCCTCCACCGACACGCCGCGTATCCAGGAAAGCCACATCCTGCTAGGTCATATTATTTGCCAATTGGTGGAAGAAAAATATTTTCCCCTGTCCCCCTAAAGGGAAGACTTAAGTGCAACTGGCTATATGGGGTTTAGAAGAAGTTTAAAGTATAAAATTATAAGTTCGCAAGTTCACAGTTCACGTCTAGGGAGCACTGATTTAACAGGAGTAAAGCAGTACGGGTTTTTGAAAGATGCTCTTTCCTGCGGTCAACGGCTAACGGTCAACCGTCAACTTCCTGATATGGGCTTTTGAACCTTTTTGAAGCTGCCGTTGCTTCACATACTTCGGTGTTTGTTTTTTCATCAACAAATTAATAAGTTTCGATCATTCATGTCCAGTCAAGATCATAAAGTCAGTTCCAACCTAAGTGCCCCCTTCAGGGGGACAGGGGGCGAAGCCATCATTTTAGCCGGCGGTTTGGGTACCCGTTTAAAAGAAGCCGTGCCGGATGTGCCCAAATGCATGGCTCCGGTAGCTGGCCGCCCTTTTCTTGCTTATGTTATTGACGCCTTTCGGCTACAGGGGGTGCACCGGTTTGTTTTTTCCCTGGGCTATAAAGCAGAAGTGATCGAAGATTACCTCGCCAAGCAATATCCTACCCTGCATTACACCACGGTTATTGAACAGGAGCCGCTGGGAACCGGTGGCGCTATTCAACTGGCCCTGCAGCAGTGTCATACAAAAGATGTATTGGTGGCCAATGGCGATACTTTGTTTAAAGTCAACGTGGCGGCGCTGGAGCAGGTGCACAGCCGGAATGGGGCAGAATGCACACTTGCTTTAAAACCCATGGAGCAATTTGACCGGTATGGCGTGGTGGAAATGAATGCACAGGGCGCCATTGTTTCTTTTAAAGAAAAACAGTTTTATGACCAGGGTTTGATCAATGGTGGTGTGTACCTGATTAATAAAGATCGATTTCTGCAGCACTCCTTTCCGCAAAAGTTTTCTTTTGAAAAAGATTACCTGGAAAAATATGTGGCCCAGCAACCATTGTATGGCAGCATACAGGAAGGCTATTTTATTGATATCGGCATACCAGCTGACTACCAAAAGGCACAGAAAGACCTGCAGCGACCCGCTTTGAACCTGAAGGAGATCGATAGCAGCTGGACCTTGTTCCTAGACCGGGACGGGGTTATCAATGACGAACGGCTGGGTGAATACGTGCTGAACTGGGAGCAGTTTATTTTCAGCAATGGGGTTTTAAAAGCTTTTCAGCTCCTGACCCAACAATTTGGCCGCATTTTTATCATCAGCAATCAACGTGGGGTAGGAAAAGCCTTAATGACGGAGGCCGACCTGCAGGCGATTCATAAAGAAATGCTAAAGGAAGTAGAAAGCGTAGGCGGCAAAGTAGAACAAATTTATTACTGTATAGAAAAAGACGATAAATACTTTCATCGAAAACCCAACCCGGGCATGGCGGTGCAGGCATTTTCCGACTATCCCGACATTGATCCCAATAAAAGCATTATGGTGGGTAACAAGCCCAGCGATATGCGTTTTGGAAGGGCCGCCGGTATTTACACAGTCTTTCTGACTACCACCAATCCTGACGAACCCTTTCCCCAACGGGATGTGGATTTGAGGTTTTCGTCCCTTTTGGAATTCGCCATGGCAGTTCAATCTTAGGATAATTTTTAAGATTTTTTATCGTTCTTAGCAATGTATAAAACAAGTTCCTGTCTTGAAAAAGCCATTGTTATTCCTTACCGTATCTTTTATCTTGTTTACTTTTTCAGCTACGGCGCAAACCATTGCTCCTGCTGATCTTAAAACACTGCAAAAGAAAGAAGATTCCCTAAAAACATTTGCCCGGGATATCTATGTGGACAGTTTAACAGCTGGCCGCATGCGTTCGGACAGCTTGTTTGTAAAAACCCTGGTGCGGAGCCTGCTGGTAAAAAACTCCTTCTACTACCCTTTTGACTCAGTGCAGGGAGTTTCCAAAATTTATGCGCCGGACAGCACTTTCCGGATCTTTAGCTGGTCCATCTCCTATGACGATTTTTACTCCCGCCAGAGAGGCGCCATCCAGTTTAGAACAACGGACGGCTCCCTGAAGCTGGTACCGCTAAGAGATTTTTCAGAATTTACCTCCAAGCCTTTGGACTCCGTCAGAACAAAAGACAACTGGATTGGTGCGGTGTATTACAATATCATCAAAACCCAGTACAACGGCAAAAACTATTATACCCTTTTTGGCTTTGACGACCACAACATTCGCAGCAATAAAAAATGGATTGAGGTATTATCGTTCAATGAAAAGAACCTGCCCGTATTCGGCGCTCCTTTTACCTTTGAAAATGACAGTACCAAACGCCCTACCCAAAGCCGCCATTATATCGAATATAAAAAAGAAGCCAGCACTTTTGTCAACTATGATCCCGACCTGAAGATGATTATCCTGGATCACCTGATTTCAGAAAGCGACGAACCCGACAAACCTTATACCTTTATTCCCGATGGTGACCAGGAAGGCTTTGTTTGGAAAGGCGGCAAGTGGGTACACGTTGACAAAGTATTTGACTTTAAACTCGAAGACGGCCAGGCTCCCGTACCCGATCCTATCCGGGATGCAAAGGGTAATAACAATGAGCTCAAACTTCAGGAGCGCTCGGAAAAGAACAGAACAAAAAAAGGCGGCGGGAATTAATCCTTAGTTTTATTTGTCCTTTCTATCTTTATATATTCAGAAGATGGAAAAACAACAAACGATTATTACACCGCCTTCAGCATTTTTTTTAGGATGGCGCGAGCTGTGGCAATACAGGGAACTCTTCTACTTTTTTACATGGCGCGATATCAAAGTAAAATACAAGCAAACTTATCTGGGAATTGCATGGGTGCTAATACAGCCTTTGGCATTGATGCTGCTTTTTACTTTCATTTTCAGAAACTTAGGCGTTCATACACTTCAGATGCAGTATGAGACCTTTGCATTATCAGGCTTGATCCTTTGGAATTTGTTTCAAGGTTCCGTTTCCAACGCTTCGGATAGCGTGGTGCAGCATGCCAATGTTATTAAAAAGATCTATTTTCCAAGGCTGATCATTCCGTGTTCAGCCATTTTAGTAGCCTTATTTGATTTTATTATTGCGTTTTTTATCTTCTTGGTGATTTGTCTCGTGCTTCAGCAGCCATTTGAGTGGAATGCGGTATTGTTTTTTCCGGCAGCTATTTGTCTTACCTTAATGGCAGCTTTTGGCCTTAGTACCTTACTGGCGGCCTTGAATGCCAAATTCCGAGACTTCCGCTACCTGCTTCCTTTTCTTTTGCAGTTTTTGTTTTTTGCTTCACAAATAGTTTATGCATTATCTAATATAAAGCAAGCCTGGATGAGCCACCTTTTAGCCCTGAACCCTTTAAATGGAGCTATTGAAATGTTGCGTTTTCCTTTTACTGGCCAGATAAATACATCGGTGGTGTTGATAGGACTTGCATCCACAATGTTCTTTACTTTTACAGGGCTTTATTCTTTTAGAAAGACCGAAGCCTACTTTGCTGACATTATTTAATGAATACCGCTATATCCATTCAAAACGTTTCAAAAAGGTATCAATTATCGGCATCTGCCCGATATGTTGCCCTACGTGATGTTTTAACGGAATCTTTTAAAGGCTTCTTTCGTTCGAAAAAAGAGCAGGCATCTTCTTTTTGGGCCTTAGAAAACATTAACCTGGAGATCAAAGAAGGAGAAAGATTAGGCATTATTGGACATAATGGTGCAGGTAAGAGCACCCTGCTTAAAATTATCAGCCGCATTACCCCTCCAACCAGTGGTCGTATTATTTTGAATGGAAGAGTAGCCAGTTTATTGGAAGTAGGAACGGGTTTTCATCCGGAACTGACCGGACGTGAAAACATCTACCTTAATGGTTCCATCCTGGGCTTGAAAAAAAAGGAAATAGACACTAAACTGGATGAAATTGTTGATTTTAGTGGTGTCAAGAAGTTTATTGATACGCCCTTAAAGCATTACAGTAGTGGCATGCAAATGCGGTTAGCCTTTTCGGTTGCTGCACATTTGGAAGCCGAGATTTTATTGATCGATGAAGTGCTGGCGGTAGGAGATATAGAATTTCAAAAGAAATGCATGGGCAAGATGGAAGAGGTTAGTAAAACGATGGGAAAGTCAATTGTTTTTGTTAGTCATAATATTGGATTTATTCAAAACTTATGCACATCAACTGTCCTGCTTGAAAAAGGGAAAATAAAAGAGCAGGGATCAACTGAAAGAGTAATTAATGCATATCTGCAACAGAATAAAACAAACTTTTTGGACAAACCAGTTATTGGTAATAAAAGTGTTGAGTTCATTGAATTTAAAATTAGCAATAACAATATTGATACCCAGCATTTATTACTAGGTTACCCAGCTACATTTACTCTTTCATTCAGGGCTCTGACAAATCTTAAGAACATTGAAGTTGCATTTAATATTAAAAATTTACAAAATGAATTAATAACTCATATTACCAGTTTCGATAAAAAAATTCTTTTGTCCGCCGGAAAAGGTGAAGTCATAAATGCACAGATACAACTCCACCAAATCAACTTTACACCATCCATATACAAAATTGATGTATTTATTTTGAATAATGGGGCATTGTGCTGGGGATGTCATGATTTTGAAGAACTAACCGTAATCAACTCTGATAAAGCTTTACGACCCAGTGGATTTCCCGCACATGTGAAAATTTTTACAGAAACCAGTTGGAAGATTAAACAATTATGAAGGTTTATGATTGCTTTATGTTTAATGACGAGCTAGACCTGCTTCAACTCCGGCTAAACTTTTTGTATGATGCAGTAGATTACTTTGTCATTGTAGAATCCAGACAAACTCTATCCGGTCAACCCAAACCTTTATACTTTTTTGAAAACAAACATTTATTTAGCAGCTTTTCAAATAAAATTATTTATGTAGAAGCACCTTCAAATAAACTACCGGTATGGAAGTATGAATACTTTCAGCGAAACTGTATAAAACTAGGCCTGAAAAATTGCCAGGATTACGATTTAATTCATATTTCTGATGTCGATGAAATTATTGATATAAAAAGTTTAGTTCCGCTGCTCGGTTCTGTTCCTCAACCCGTATTAGTTAAGGTAACCATGTTCTACTATTGGTTCAATCTAAAAACAAATGATGAATGGTATTACAACTTGATTGGCAGGTGGAAAGACTTAAAACATCAAGATATCGGTGAGAGGTTTGTTAGCTATCCGCTGTTATTCAAAAAGTGGAAAGCTAGTAAAACATGTATGGGTTGGCATTTTAGTTATTTGTTTGGGAAGGACGTTAAGCGCTACCAGAATAAAATTAAATCTTTTTCACACCAGGAATATAATAAATCTTATTATTTAGATGAAAAGCGAATTTTAAAATGTGTGAAACTTGGTGTAGATTTATTTGAAAGAAGTTTTATGAGCTTCACATATTCAAAAAAAGAGATAACACCGATTTTACCTTATATAAAAAAGCTAAAGTTAGAAAAATATTTATTTGAACCCTCTTCAAAGGTATATTTGCAACCAAGCAATATAACATTCTTACTTAGAAAAATTTATGTAAAGAAAGTTATATATTTTAGTTTATACCCTGTTAGAAATTTAAAAAAGGCATTAAAGGGGCTTTATAAGAATTTGTTTAAACTTAAAGCGTGACAATGCCTGTGTTTTCGGTAATAATACCCAACTACAACCATTCATCATTTTTAAAACAGAGGATAAACTCAATTTTAAGCCAAACTTTTCAGGACTTTGAGCTTATAATTTTAGATGATGCATCTACTGATAATAGCAGAGAAATTATTAATAGTTTTCAAGGTGAAAAACGAATTACTAAAATCGATTATAATAACAGAAACAGCGGTTCTCCATTTTTGCAATGGAAGAAAGGAATTGAACTTGCAAAGAGTGAATTGATATGGATCGCGGAAAGTGATGATTATGCAGATAGCCGTTTTTTAGAAGATGCTTACACTCATTTAACCAAAAAACCCTCTGCGGGCTATTATTATTGTGATGCTTTTATTGTGAAAGAAGGAAGTTCCAGCACACAAGTTTTTTCTAATATAAAAAATCAAGAGTTTAGTACTACAAAGTGGAACCACTCCTACTGTTCTACTGGTATCGAAGAACTTAACGCTCATCTAAAATTCAAGTGTACAGTCAATAACATTAGTAGTGTAGTATTCCGAAAAAACATTGTTTTGAATTTTATTGAAAACTTCAAGTTTTTTATTTATCATGGTGATTGGCTTTTTTATATTGCTTTATCATTAGTTTCTGATGTTATTTATTCTAATCGACCATATAGCTTTTATCGTGCTCATGAAAAAAGTCATTTGCACTCAGCTGACGATCTTTATCAATCTAATGCTGAACATTTTCGTATACTTCAATATCTAATTAGCCAACCTTCAATAACATCAAAAACACAATTAATTGAATATTTTAGTTTTCATTACTTAGGATTTGGCATATTGGAAAATGGCATTTGGACAGCAATAAAACTTTTTCAGAAGTATAGGAAAATAGATAGTAAATTATCATTAGCAGTATTTTTTAAGATTATAAAAATAAAAGTTTACTTAAGAAGTAGAGAAAAACAACATTTTACAGAAATCAGTTAAACTTTGAAACACGTCGCTATCATATCTCCAAGATTAGATACGCCTGGTGGTGTCGAAAGGATGGTTACGGCTTTGGCTAATAAACTTAGTGTCAGGGGCTTTAAAGTAACTATCCTTATAATGCATTCTTCAAGAAAGCTTTTTTTCCCTTTGAACAATGGTGTTGAAGTACGAAATCAGACTGCAAATTTTGGCATAGGTAAAGCGAGTGGTTATTTTCAACGGAAATTGAATTTTTTCAGAGACAATAAGAACTTAAAGAGAGAAATAAGAAATATCAACCCAGAGTTTATTATAAGTACCAACTATTTTTTTACTGCTTCACTTGTTTTGTCAAAGCTTCATTGTTATTATAAGGTGATAAATTGGGAACATACGACATTCAAAGTAAAACGAAGCTGCGTATGGAAAATTGTTTCAACATATGCATACAGTAGAATTCACGCTATAGTAGCGCTTAATGATGATGAACAAAGCTATTATACAAAGTATAACAAACAGGTTTATGTAATTCCCAACTTTATTGATTTAGTAAATAAAAGAACTACATTTCAAAAAAAAGAGATATTAACTATTGCAAGATTTGAAGAAGACAAAGGCATTGACCTATTGCTTCTAACAGCTAAGTATTTATTTTCAAGTTTTCCTGACTGGCGATGGAGAATAATTGCCAATGGAGTTCATTCCGATGAATTCAGAAAAACTCTGGAGGCCTTTCAGTTGACCCCTTTTATTGTACCACAGCAACCAACATCTGCTATGATTCCCGAATTTCAGCATGCTAGTATGATAGTAATGACCTCAAGAAGGGAATCTTTTGGCTTAGTATTGGTTGAAGCTATGAGTTATGGAATTCCTTGTATAGCTTTTGATTGCGATACAGGACCTAAGCACATTATTTCAAATAATATAGATGGGTTACTAATTGAAAGAGAAAACCCGGAAAAGTTAGCAGAGGCTATATCGAATTTAATAAAAGACAAAGAAAAACGCAGCCTTATGGGAGAAGCTGCGTATAAAAATGTGATGCGTTTTTCAAGTGATGTAATTCTAAAGAAGTGGGAGGATCTTTTTAATTTTTTACTTCACTCATCTAGTTTCAGAACAGCTAGAAAAGCCTCCTGAGGCACCTCTACGTTACCGATCTGGCGCATGCGTTTTTTACCTTCTTTCTGCTTTTCCAGCAGTTTTCGCTTACGGCTGATGTCACCACCATAACATTTTGCAGTTACATCTTTACGCATGGCAGAAATAGTTTCACGAGCCACAATTTTGGCGCCGATTGCTGCCTGTATGGCAATCTGGAATTGCTGACGTGGCAACAGTTCCTTTAATTTTTCGCACAACTTGCGGCCAAATTCATGCGCCCGGCCCCGGTGTATCAAAGCACTTAAAGCATCCACCTTATCTCCATTCAATAAAATATCCATCTTCACAATATCACTGTCCCGGTAGCCAATTGGATGGTAATCAAAAGACGCATATCCACGGGTCTGACTTTTTAATTTATCATAAAAGTCAAACACAATCTCGGTCAACGGCATTTCAAAGATCAGCTCCACACGGGTTTGGGTAAGATAACTCTGGTTGATCAATATCCCCCGTTTGCCTAAACACAAAGTCATGATATTACCGATATATTCCGGCTTGGTAATAATTTGTGCCTTGATAAAAGGTTCCTCAATCCTATCGGTTTTTACCGGATCCGGAATTTCCGTAGGATTATTTACAATCAATTTTTCACCTTTGGTGGTATAAGCAATAAAGCTTACGTTGGGTACCGTCGTAATTACGGTTTGGTTAAACTCCCTTTCCAGGCGCTCCTGAATAATCTCCATGTGCAGCATACCCAAAAAGCCGCAACGGAAGCCAAAGCCCAAGGCCTGAGAAGTTTCCAGCTCAAATGTCAGGGAGGCGTCGTTCAACTGCAGTTTATCCATGCAGTCCCGCAGTTCTTCAAACTCGTCGGTGTTAACAGGAAAGATACCGGCAAATACCATGGGTTTTACTTCCTGAAAACCTTTAATTATCTCTTTGGTGGGGTTGACCGCATTGGTAATGGTATCACCTACCTTTACCTCTTTTGCATTTTTGATACCGGTAATGATATAACCCACATCTCCGGTTTTTACTTCATTTTTAGGCTCCAATCCAAGCTTCAGAATACCGATCTCATCTGCATCATACTCCTGTCCGGTGGATACAAATTTGACCTTATCACCTTTTTTAATCGAACCGTTTAAAATACGGTAATAAACAATGATGCCGCGAAAACTGTTAAAAACAGAGTCAAAGATCAGGGCCTGCAGCGGCGCCTCAGGATTACCTTTAGGGGCCGGAATTCTTTCCACAATGGCTTCTAAAATGGACTCTACACCTAAACCGGTCCGTCCACTGGCCAACAGGATTTCCTCTGGTTTGCAGCCGATGAGGTCAATGATCTGGTCTTTCACCTCTTCGATCATGGCCCCATCCATGTCTATTTTGTTGATCACCGGGATGATCTCCAGGTCATTATCAATAGCAAGGTATAGGTTGGAAATGGTTTGGGCCTGAATTCCCTGCGTAGCATCCACCAGCAGCAGGGCGCCTTCGCAGGCAGCCAGGGCCCGGCTTACTTCGTAGCTAAAGTCTACGTGACCGGGTGTATCGATCAGGTTGAGCGTGTATTTCTCCCCTTTATGGGTATGGCTGATCTGTATCGCATGACTTTTAATGGTAATGCCTTTTTCACGTTCCAGGTCCATATCGTCCAGCACCTGATCCATCATTTCCCGCTCACTGATGGTATTGGTAGTTTGCAATAAACGGTCCGCCAGGGTACTTTTACCGTGGTCAATATGAGCAATTATGCAGAAATTCCGGATATTCTTCATGTTCAATAGGCCCAAAACGGGCTGCGCAAAGGTAAGTAATTTGACTATTATTATATGTATTACGAATAGTCTTTAACAACCCTATTAAACTGCTGTTATGCCTTTTATTTATTCAAAAAGTGCTCACTTAGTCTTTAGCTGGAGTATACACTTTAACTGTAAAGTCAATCTTGGTGGAAATTTAAAAATGATCATATAAATTAGCAAACTGTCGACCTATTGTATTGTTGCTGAACCTACTAAGTGCATCCGAGGCAATATTTCTTCGATCAAAATGGTGGTACTCTATAATCATCTTTTTCATGGCTTCCGATAGTGCCTTTTGATTATTAGGCGGAACTAAAATACCATTTGAATTGTCCAATAGTTCAGAAATCCCTCCTACATCCGAGCTTATAACAGACAACCCACAACACAATGCTTCTCCTATAACACAGGGAGCATTTTCATAATGACTAAACAACAAAAGGCAATGAGTCTGCTGCATACATTTAGCGACTTCAGTATAGCTTTTTTCTCCAATAACAAAAATTGTTCGATTATATAGTCCTGTTTCTTTTATAAGCTTTATCAGCTTTTCTGGAGCTGGTCCTACAATATGTAATTCAACTGTTTTAAACTCCTGACATAAATGTCTGAAAACCTCAATGATTTCATAAATATTTTTTTGGTCTGCAAGAGATGAAACATGAATAAACCTAAAACTTTTAAAATCATGCTCATGATAGTAAAACCATTTTTCTTCAACTACATTATCAATCACTTTCACCAAATTGCAATTAAATAAATGAACAAGCCTTTTACCTAGGTCATAGCTGACAGGAGTTATGCCTAATGCGTTTCTAAATATATTTAAATATATTTTCTTTATTATAAGAGGCTTTTTATCGAAAGTTGATGGATTACCATCATTATATATTGTCCAATGTTCAGTTATTATATATGGTATTTTAAATCTAAGCTTTACCCAAAGTGCCATTATTCCAGCTTTCCAAGGCACATGTACATGTACAAGGTAAGGCAGTCCATTTTGCCTTAAATAGTGAGTAATAGCCTTTCTGTAATAGCTGTACCATAACCACTGCTTCCATATTTTAGCAAAAACACCTTTTGGCCGTTTGAAATAAATGATTTGTTCAGTTAATCCGGGGGAATGGAGGATTTCTTCCTGATATGCCTGGTCAAGAACAGCATCTTTTACAAAAATGACATGAATATCGTTTTCTATAGCTGCGGCACGGGCGTGCCTTTGTATGAAATCACCATCAAAAGCATCCAATTTATTAGGATACCAGCTTACCAGCCATAATATTTTCTTCCTCAGCCTCATTTTTGACCATCGTAATTTTTAGTAGCTTCCGAAATCAAACTTTCCTCATCCCAGCCTTTATCAATCACATTCACCATTTGGTTAAAATCAGCTTGTAAAACCCGTTCCATTTCTTCAATATCGGCTCGTGCCGTTAATATATATTCCTCATTGTCTTTTATAGAGGCCAGCTTTTTCAGGTTGGCTTCGTCTATTTTGAAAAATGTATGGGCAGCCCGTTGAGCGGTATAAGCCCGGTAGCCTAAAAGCTTCATTACATCCACTCCCACCCGCAAAGCGGTATCCATGGTTTCGCGGTAAATGTGTAACATACCGGCATTCATCTGGTCATAAGCATCATTACGGTTGGTGGCCCGCACCAGCATCCTTAAATCGGGGAAATGCTTTTTGATGGTTTCAATCAATTCCAGCCGTTTTTGAGCCGGCTCCAGTGCTATGATGATCAACTTAGCCTGGGCAGCCCCGGCCGCGTACAACAAATCATAACGAGAGGCATCTCCATAATATACTTTAAAACCCATTTTACGCAGCAACTCCACCCGGTCAGAATCATTATCCAGGATGGTCAGGCCGATTTGGTGAGCCCTTAAAAAACGGCCTATCGTATTGCCAAAATGCCCAAAGCCCGCGATGATTACGGCATGCTGCTCCGTTATGGTATCAGCTTCTCGTTCCGAAGCAATTTCTTTTGTGCCCACATGGGGTTTTAAAAACTTTTCATAAAGCAGCATCAGCAACGGTGTCAGTGACATAGTAATGGCTACAACGGCCACCATGATGTCTATTATTTGCGGCGGTAATATACCATCTTGGGCCGCAAAGGAAAACAAAACAAAAGCAAACTCTCCTACCTGGCTTAAGGCAAAAGCAAACAACAGGTTCTGATCCAATTGCAGCCGGAACAATTTACCTAAAGCAAAAAGCACCACACTTTTTACCAGCATTACCGCAGCAACCAGCCCAAAGATCAGCCCTGGATTTTGTAAGATAAGGTGGAAGTTAATAGATGCGCCAACGGTAATAAAAAACAAGCCCAGCAATAAGCCTTTGAAAGGCTCTATATCACTTTCCAGTTCATGCCGGTACTCGCTGTTGGCCAATACAACGCCAGCCAAAAAGGTTCCTAAAGCCGGACTTAATCCTTCCTGAATCATCAAAACAGCAATGCCTACCAC
>JAEWAC010000258.1 GCA_023391895.1 Bacteroidota bacterium | reverse complement strand
GCCGATACCCTGTGCAATCCACTTCTTTCAAAAACCCATATCAAACTTTTTTACTCAAACCATAAAAGAATCATATGAACCGCAGAGCCATCATAAAAGGTTTGTCTTTTTTACCCTTTTCAGGTGTCCTACTGGGAAGCATGGTGCCCTCCGCCTATGCAAAAGCGGCTCCCCAGGCACGCAAGCGTGATATTTTTAAAGAACTGGGCCTGCGCACCTTTATCAATGCCGCCGGTACCTACACGGCTATGACCGCTTCTTTGATGGAAGAAGAAGTTATGGACGTCATCAATACATCTTCCAGGGAATTTGTCATGCTGGATGAAGTACAGGATAAAGTAGGCGAGCGCATTGCTAAAATGGTGCATGCGGAAGCAGCCACCGTTACCGCCGGTGCTTTTTCTGCCCTTACCCTGGGCATGGCCGGCGTGCTCACCGGTATGGATCCTAAAAGGGTAGAACAACTGCCGCATTTGGAAGGCACCGGAATGAAGTCGGAAGTAATTGTTCAAAAAGCCCATATTATCGGCTACATCAATGCCCTGACCAATACGGGTGTCCGGCTTGTGACAGTAGAGACGGGAGAAGAAGCAGAAGGGGCTATCAATGACAAAACGGCCCTGATGTGGTTTTTAAATGCCAATACCGGCCAGGGCAAAATAGGGCAGCAGGAGTGGCTGGAAATTGCCCGAAAACACAACATCCCCACCATGATTGATATTGCCGCCGATGTGCCGCCCGTTGAAAACCTGTGGAAGTTTAACGATATGGGCTTTGACCTGGTGTGCATATCAGGAGGCAAAGCCATGAAGGGACCTCAAAGTGCCGGTATTTTAATGGGCAAAAAACATTTGATTGCAGCGGCCCGCTTAAGTGCGCCGCCGCGTGGTGCTACCATTGGTCGCGGCATGAAGGTGAATAAGGAAGAAATCCTGGGCATGTACGTGGCCCTGGAAAAGTATATCCATACCGATCATGAAAAAGAATGGAAAATGTGGGATGACCGCGTGGCCGTAATAACCGGCGCTGTAAAAGATATGGATGGTGTGACCAGTAGCGTAACCGTGCCGCCCTATGCCAACCACACGCCTTTTATTAACATTGTATGGGATAAGAGCAAAATTAAACTCACTCCCAAAGAGCTACAGGAGCGATTGCGGTTTGGAAGTCCTTCCATTGAAGTCATGCTGGGTGAAAAGGAGGGTATTAATATCACCGTGTTTATGTTAAAGCCGGGGCAGGAGAAAACAGTAGCGAAAAGGCTGAAAGAAGAACTGGGTACCGCATCTGTTTAATATACCCATATGGTTTTCCTTACCTAAAAACTCTTTATCAATAACCTATCGTAAATAAGTCCAGCTCATGCCAAAAAGTTATTGCCTGCATTTACTCTTATCCTGTTTTTTGCCGCTTTCCTTGCTGGCCCAAACCTATAGTTTGATCATCAAGGGCGGGCAGGTCATTGACCCTAAAAACAACATCAACACCGTTATGGATATTGCCATCCAGGGTGGCAAAATTGCCCGGGTGGATAAAAATATTGATCCAAATCAGGCTACGCAAGTAGTGGATGCTAAAGGCCTGTATGTAACCCCCGGGCTGATTGACATTCATGGGCATGTGTTTTTTGGTACCGAGTCGGACCATTACCTCAGCAATGGTTTGTCGGCCGTGCCGCCAGATGGCTTTACCTTCCGGGTGGGGGTTACCACCATTGTAGATGCCGGCGGTGCCGGGTGGCGGACTTTTCCTGAATTCAAAAAGAATGTCATTGATAACTCGCAGACACGCGTACTTTCTTTCTTGAATATTGTAGGCGAAGGCATGCGGGGCGGTGCGTATGAACAGAATGTAAATGATATGGATCCCAAATTGTCGGCTATGGTGGCTAAACGTTATAAAGACCATATCGTTGGTTTTAAAGTGGCGCATTTTGAAGGCCCGCAATGGACACCGGTTGACCGGGCCGTGGAGGCGGGCAACCTGGCCGGCAATCTTCCCGTCATGATCGATTTTGGCGGCAGCAACCCTCCCCTTTCTATTGAAGAACTGTTTATGAAGCACCTGCGTCCCGGCGATATTTTTACCCATACCTATACGCTGCTGAATGGCAATGTTCGGGAAACCGTGGTAGACGAGGCTACTAAAAAAGTAAAGCCTTTTGTATGGGAGGCGCAGAAGCGGGGGATTATTTTTGATGTAGGTTACGGAGGCGCCAGTTTTAATTTTTCACAGGCCATTCCGGCGCTTAAAAGCGGGTTTTATCCTGGTACCATCAGTACCGACCTGCACACCGGCAGCATGAACACCTCCATGAAAGACCAGCTCAGCGTAATGTCCAAATTCATGCTGATGGGCATGGACCTGCCGGCTGTGATCAGGGCCAGCACCTGGAACGCGGCACAGGCCATCAAACGCGGAGACCTGGGACATCTTTCTGTTGGCGCTATTGCCGATGTAGCCGTGTTGAACATCAGGGAGGGCAACTTTGGCTTTTATGATAAAGTGGGTTACAAGGTGGAGGGTAAACAAAAGCTGGAATGTGAAGTGACCATTAAAGACGGAAAGGTTGTTTACGACCTGAATGGGTTAACGGCTCCGCTGGTGGTTAAAAAGACGCCATAAAAGGTTTCAACTTTATGAAATTCTGCCGTCTATGGTCAATAGTGAATGCTCAATGGTGAATACCCACTCATGAAACTGATAACAGCTTTGTATCAGAGAGGTTGTTTTTTCCTCTACCGCCTGCCCTGTCATTCCTATGGCAAAAAGCTGAAGGCTAAAGGCTGAAAGCAAAGGCAAAAGTGAAAAGGCAAAAGCAAAAAGCAGGACAGCCAGACTGGTGCAGCGCCTTATCCCGCGATAACTTCAGATTCTTGTTGCTGTAGGAAAAGCATAGCGGGATACAGCGCCTGCAGTAGTTTACCCTAGCACGCAAACAGATTTAAACTTCTTGAAAAGCCCAAACCAGTAAGAACTCTTCAAATAATCGACAATTCATAGTGCAGGATACCTGCTGTAGTGACGGTTGCTTGTGCGTGGGCAAGCCCAAACGGGCGGAGCCATCGGGTTGGCCTTGAACTTTTTGCTTACTTTTTCGGGGAGAAAAATTAAGAAGCATTACCTACAGGAGGATAAAACCATAGTCATAGACACTTTTCAAATGGATCATTATATGGAGTTTTGAAGGCGTTCAAAGGAGATGCTGAAAGGAGCTCAGCAGGACAGGTGTGAGAGACGTTATACCAAATGATGATCCAGTTTGTGAATTTCAGTGCCTCTACACCATGACGATGCGATTCCATAAACTTGAAACCAGTTTAGTATTAAAAGCAATGTGGAGTTTAATGCTCCATAAACCACATACCTGGTGAATGGTGTCGCATCATAGCCGATTCTGCTACAACGTACTGACCAGTTCCACATCTTCTTCCTCCACTGCCTCCCGGCTGCACTGCTGGAGAATGATTTTTCTTCCTAAAGTGAAAATCAGGAAGGCCGTAATGGAGCAGCCCGCCATGACACCCGCCATCGGCAGGGTGGTGCGGTTTTGCAAAAGACTGACCACCGCCGATGCGCCCGCGCCAATGCCCATTTGAATGGCGCCCAGCAGCGCTGAAGCACTGCCTGCATTGTGTGCAAACGGCGCTAGCGATAGGGCAGAGGCATTGGGAAAAATGAAACCCTGGCAACACAAAAAAAGAAAAATAAGAAAGATGGTGGTGTAGAGTTCACTCCAGCCCAAAAAAGCAATGCCTGCCAACGTGATCCCGATAAGGCTCTGGCAGAAAGACGCTATTTTGATGATCTGTTCACTGGAATGTTTTTTTAAGATCAAATTGTTCACCTGGCTGGCACTGATGATGCCGATGGCAATAAACGCAAAGATCCATCCGTATTGCTTTTCGTTTACCCGGAACATCTCCATAAACACCTGGGGTGACCCGCTGACATAAGCACTTAATCCGCCATAGGCAACCGCTCCCGTCAAAGCATAGGTGTAAAACTGGGGATGCCGGAAAATGCTCATAAAGTTTTTGGTGATCGCCCCGGGTTTTAAAGAGAAGGAGAGATCTGGCTTTTTGCTTTCGGGCAACAAAAAATAAATACCCGCCAAAATAATGAGGTTTACAAATATCAGAATGATGAAAACGGATTGCCAGCCCCAGGCTGTGGTAGCATAACCGCCCAGGGTAGGCGCAATAATGGGCGAAACGGCCACCACCAGCATAAGGGTAGAAAACATCCGGGCCATCTCTTTGGCTTCAAATAAGTCTCTTACAATGGCCCGCGCCGCCACCATGCCGGCACAGCCGCCCAACGCCTGCAGGAAACGGAACAGGATCAGCGCATCCACAGTTTTAGACAACGCACAGCCCACCGACGCCAGGAGGTATAAACCAAGCCCAATGTACAGGGGCTTCTTTCGGCCATAACGTTCCAGCAGCGGTCCGTAGATCATTTGCCCAACAGAAATGCCAACAAAAAAGCTGGACAGTGACAGCATCACCTGCGACACATCGGTGTGCAGGCTTTCGGCAATCTGGGGGAAGGCCGGCAGGTACATGTCAATTGAAAAAGGGCCGATGGCCGTGAGCAGGCCCAAAATAAGGATGAGGTAGAATCGTTTATTGGTGTTGTTCATATTGTTATCCTTCCGAATCATCATTTATCCTGCCAAAAAGTGTCGTGCACTAAAAAGCCACCATAACCAGGTTGTCATAGGAGGATTTCAAACAATTTGCTTCTTTCATGCCCCATCACTTATTTTTCATATGTTGCATAAGCCGGTGAAAGTGCAACCGGTATGGAGTTTTGAAAACATTCATACCGGGTCACTATAGCATCTGATTGTCGGGAAAAACGGTTTCCAGAACTTCCTGACCTTCTTTTTGTCGCTGAATGCGTTGCTCCATATGGTCGAGCACTTCAATAAAACCCATGTACATTTCTTCTTTTTCGCCGTAGTGCTGCGGTAAGGTATGGATGAGAATGAGGGTAAGATGCTCCAGGTATTTTCGGCCGCCCGGCCTGCGGAAAAAACTTTCTGCCAGGCTGGTGTCTCCTTTGCTGATGGTGCGGATGAGGTGTTTAAAATGCTCATTCATGAAGGCAAAGTTCGCAGTAAGCGGCGGAAAAAAAATGTTAGGATTTGCCTGTCATTATGGTGGGGAGGACATTAAAAAAGTGCTGAGGACAAATGCTTCAAAAAGCCATACGGCCAGATGAATACCCGTTTCATTGATTCTGTAATATAGATACACCCGCATCTGCAGGCAGAAAATAAAGCAGCAATCGATATGGGGTTTTGAAGAAATTTTTTAAATTACTCATTATAATTATATAAGTTGTAATAATGATAGAACTCCAACCTGTACAGGCGCCGAGAGTCACCCCTACATCAAAACCTGCTTTGGTGCAGCGTATTACTGCCATTGACCTGCTTCGGGCACTTACCATGGTGCTGATGATTTTTGTAAATGACCTCTGGTCGCTGAAAAACATTCCCGCATGGCTGGAGCATGTAGCACCCGGCGTGGATGGCATGGGCCTGGCCGATGTGGTATTTCCTGCTTTTCTTTTTATCGTGGGGCTATCCCTGCCTTATGCGATTGATAACCGGCGGAAAAAAGGTGACGGGGAAGGCTGGCTGGTGCTACATGTGGTAACACGAACCATTGCTTTGCTGGTCATGGGGGTGTTTTTGGTAAACGGTGAAACCATTCATGCGGCGGCTACGGGGCTGCCCAAATATGCCTGGTACCCATTGAGTTGTTTGTCTTTTATTTTAATATGGAACGTGTATCCTAAAACCGCAGCCAAAGCCAGGGTGTACGGCGCCAGGGCCCTTGGGGTGATTACGTTGATTACACTTGCCTTCATCTACAGGGGCGGAGCAGATGGCAGCGAAACGTTTGCGCCGCACTGGTGGGGCATTCTGGGGCTGATTGGTTGGGCCTACCTGGTCAGCGGCCTGGTCACCATTTTCTCGAAAAATAATTTTTATGCAGTGCTGGCCGCCTGGGCTTTCTTCGCTGGATTAAGTATGGTGGCCAAGGCCGGATTACTTCCGGATCATCCGCTGGTAAGTGGTATTCCGGATGCGATCCGCGGCGGTACATTAACTGGATTGACCCTGGGTGGGGTACTCACTTCATTGATATTTCAGTACTATCAAAAAACAAAAAATAACCAGGGTTTAACCCTTGTACTAGTACTTTTTTCTGCCCTGCTCATTGGCTTGTCAGTTATTACCCGCCCCTACTGGAAACTGGCCAAACTGGGTGCCACACCAGCCTGGCTGTTTCTCTGCAGCGCTATTACCATCCTGGCGTTTTTGGCGGTGTACTGGCTGGCAGACGTGCGGCGAAAAGCGCATTGGTTCAACTTCATCAAGCCTGCCGGAACCGACACGCTCCTGTGTTATCTGATTCCTTATTTCCTCTATGCTTTGGTCACCATCACCGGCCTTTATTTACCCGATGTTCTTTTAACCGGGGGCATTGGGCTTTTGAAATCTTTATTATTTGCCCTTTTGTGCGTATTCATAACCTTGCTGCTGAACAAGGCAGGCGTCAAACTAAAACTGTAATCTTGCTATGCCCAGGAAAAAAAGATGGATTTTACTGATCGTAATGGTATGTATGTTGGCGTCAGTCGGGGCACAAACCGTAGCGGAAAAATCACCGTTTAAGATTGTAGGATATTATTCTTTTCAGTCTGCCATGAGCGATCCATTGACCGCTGTTCCTTTTGATAAACTGACGCATATTAATTTATGGTTTCTGAACCCGGATTCTTTAGGAAACTTCACCCGGGACCTTTCAGCTCTTGCCCCTTTTATCAACGCTGCCCATGCTAAAAAAGTAAAAGTGCTGGCTTCCATTGGCGGCGGAACGGCGCAGCCCCAGTATCACCAGCTGCTGCAAGATGACAAAAGAGGCCAGTTGATCCAAAACCTGGTGGCTGTTGTGCTCCAAAACAACCTGGATGGAATAGACGTTGACCTGGAAGGCAGAGATATTGGGGTGCATTATGAAAACTTTGTAACAGAACTGGCCACTGCCCTGAGAGCCCAAAACAAATTGATAACGGCCGCTATTGCGGTTTACTACAAGGATGCCTTATCTGATAAAGCACTGGCACAATATGATTTTGTCAATGTAATGAGTTATGACCGTACCGGTTCCTGGCGGCCGGAGCAGCCCGGTCCGCATGCTACGTATGCTCATGCCGTGGAGGACCTGGAATATTTCGGTGTTCAAAGGTCCATACCAAAAGAAAAAATGGTGCTTGGTGTGCCGTTTTATGGATATGGTTTCGGCCCACAGTCTACCTCGCCTGCCATCAGCATGAATTATGGACAAATTGTATCGCAGTTTCCCGGCGCAGAAATCTTGGATGAATATACCATGCCCGACGGGAAGATTTTGTATTACAATGGCATCCCTACCATCCGGCAAAAGGTAGCCCTGGCAAAAGAAAAAGCTTCGGGTATAATGATCTGGCAGTTGAAGGGCGACGCTCCGGGCAACCTTTCCCTGCTCCAGGCTATTCATGAGGTAGCACAAGAAAAAAAGTAAGGGTGCGGTTTTCAGTATTTCCAAGTCAAGGTTACGCTAAAAGCTAATTTTTTTCTATTGCAGAAGGAGAGATGACAAACAATAAAAGCAAATAATCATTGCCATCAGCATTAAACTGTTTCAGCCATTATTTATTTGTACGAGCCGGCATGGGATTTTTAAAAACTTAGTTGAGGGGTTTGTTCACCTGCAAGATAAATATCAGTTGAAGTGTTTTTGAATAAAATACGTCAAACCTGCAACACAAAGTGCGCCATAGGCTACATTGGAGATCAATACTTGTATATGTCATTTATGGCGCATATTTTCGAGTTAGCGGCCAGGCTAAGTGAGACACCTCGCCAATGAAAACAGCAACAAACTGACTTATGAGTTTTCTAAAAAGCATCTTCAAGACAAAAGACGAACCCATTCATACTTACGCCGACTTCTGGAACTGGTTTGATAGAAATGCAAAGACGTTCCATAAAGTAGTGAAAGGACATGGTAAGATTGAAAAGGACTTCTTTGATAAACTTTCTCCCAAACTGAGTGAACTGAAAGACGGTTTTTGGTATCTGACAGGCATGTACGACAACAACACTGCTGAACTGGTGATTACTGCTGACGGAACAATCACGAACATTGTATTTGTTGAAGAACTCATTCAGGCTGCTCCCTCGATTGACGGCTGGAAATTTACTGCTCTTAAACCCGCATTAGACATCAAAGACGTTTCAATTGAATTGTCAGGCTTTAAGTTCAACAACGAAAATTTATTTTTCTATGCTAACGACCATTCCGACTATCCAGATGAAATAGATATAACCATTGCCCACGCTGACTGCAATGATGAAAACAAGTCAACGATTACGAACGGTGTTTATATCTTCCTGGACAGCTATCTTGGTGAATTGGATTTTGCTACTACCATTGATAATCTTACCATTATTGGGAAAGCAGAAGCACGAAAGGAGCTAATCCCTATCGAAAAGCTGAAGGAGTTTTTAAAGTGGCGACAAAAGGAATTTATTGAAAAATATGAAGGATTAAGACACGATACAGAAAACGATAACTATTCTGGCCTAGAAGCGGAATTGAGCAACGGAAAACCTCTAATTGCCATCGTCAACACAGAATTACTTACATGGGACAGCAAAGCTTCTCATCCGTGGGTTTTGACCGTGGAAATAAAATATGATGGAGAAAACAATAATGGAATGCCTGATGCGGAAACTTATCAACTACTCGATGAAATAGAAAATAGCATTTTGGACGAACTCAAAGATTTTGAAGGCTATCTGAATATCGGCAGACAAACCGCCGACAGTGTAAGAGAAATTTATTTTGCTTGTAAAGAATTTAGAAAACCCTCAAAGATTCTTTATAAAGCTCAATGCGACTATGCAGACAAAACTGAAATATCTTACAACATTTATAAAGACAAATATTGGCAGTCGTTCAGCCGTTTCAATCCTGTTCCTTGAAAAAACCAGCCACCAACAATGCATTACTGCAAGTGTGTCAAAGTGCTACTATGTAGCGTGACGAATAATACGCCAACAGATTACCTTTAATGAACGGCATTGCTATGAATGCCACACCTGACAGCAATGCTTTACCGTTACCCGTAACTACTATTTAAAAGCTCAAAGTGCCAGATATCAGAGTAGTCCTTTCATTATTGTTTTTCGTTTGCCTCTTCTATGCCTGTAAACAAATGCCTTCAGGTACGCTACAATATAACACCCTTGATTATGATACCTTGAAAATTGTTGTGTTTAAACGGGACACAATCGCTATTGAGGAGTTTCCCCAAAACTCAGATCCATTACCTTTAACTCAGGAAGACCTTGAAAAAGTAGATAGTTTATTGATTAGTGCCGTAGAAGAGTATAACGAATTTAAAGGTAAACCTTTTCTAAAATCGTTCATGGAGTCAGGTTATCAACCTTTAGATAGTGGTGATTTTATTATTTATTTACGTAATTACCGCTGTCAATATTTGCCATATAAAGATGTTAATGGGCAGAGAATAGTGTACGTCTGTTGCTTTAGAAACCAGTATGCTAACTGGAAAAGAGAGGCATATAGAGGGAGGTTGCATGGAGGCACAATATATTTCTATATTAAAATGAATCTGAGTGAGGACAACTCTGATGGCGTTTACACAACTGGATACGGTTAATTGTACGGCTCACATCCAGCTGTTGCGAAAACAGGTCATCTGTACTACATTTAACCTGTAAATCAGGATTCAGCTGCACTGCAAGAGCCAGAGAACGGTAACCCAGACTACCCTGACTTCAGCAAAGTTGCGAGAACCGTTATGGGTAATTAAAACTCTAATGTTAGAAAGACCTTTAAGAATAGAAGAAAAAGACTTATTACAATATCTAATAAACCTTTTGCCAAATAAACAAAATACATATGTTGTTCCTGAAAGCGTCATAGACTTGGATGATGGTGGAATGGGGAGCATCAGGTTTGGCGCAGTTAAGCAAAGAAAGTTTGGTAAAGATTTGATCCAAGTAAAATACACGGATGCTGATAAGACGCCAGTTATCATAACCCTGATAGAAGACGACCAGCAAAACTTATTCGAATTAGAGATCTGGAAGGTTGATTTTAGTAAGTTGAAGCAATATCCTACTCAAGATAAGATAGTTTTACTTTAATCAAAGGCAACAACCCATAAGATGTGTTTGGCTGTCATACAGGCAACTACCTGTAATTCAATAAAGTACCACTCTATTGCTGTGGTACATGGACTAAGTACGGGAACACAGACTACATGTACAGCAGTAAACCCTAAAACGTTAGCAGGAAGTAAAAGTCTCCGAAGGTTGAAATATATTAAGTTAAATAAATACTTTAAAACGTACACTTGGAATTACGGATTGTATTGGAATGGGACCACGAAGCAGGAATTTCATTGGAAAAAAATGTATCCGTTTCGTGAAGGCTTGGGAAAAGAGTTTGTCGAAAGGAATTATGGTTCATCAATATCCAAGATCGCAATTGTTCTTACTTGCAGACCATACGACTTCAAGCAAAGAAAACGATACAAGAAAGCAGAGCAGCGTTTTGAATATGACATTCTGCTGGATTATTACTTAATTAAGAATTTGCCTTTAGAGCCTAAAAAGCAGGTGATTAAATCTCAGTTCTATCAACTTTCAGATAAGGCATTCGAAAAGTATAAGTTTGAAGACTTTGATAAAAGTAGCTTTTTAAGAGACTTAAAATCTTCTATAGACACTTTAGAATGGTAAGCTTTCAGCTGACAGGTCGTTTATAAAATAGTGGCGACATGTCTATCTTTCAGCTGCAAATCATTTATCGACTTCAGAGTGGAAGTGATGCAGAGGTAACTCAGACTGCTACTGCTTCACAAATGATTTTACCGTTACGTCTGACCGTTATCTACCACATTCATCTAAAAAGTATAAAGCTCAAATTTTGAGAGCCCACTCAACCACACTAATCAACACATCATCACAGCCAAATAGGATTGATTATACCCCGAAAATAAAATTGCCTCATAAATCATTGATTTACGAGGCAACTGGGTTTTAAAGCGTGGAGAATACCAGTATTAAACCCATAAACGCATTCTCCTGAAAGCCCATATGCTACACCAAGAATAGTTATAGCAGTCCTTTACGGGTAAGAAAACACGGTTTGCCTTACTGCCTAGACGCATGTTATTGACTCATCCGCATAGCACTTACACTTACCAGGTCGGCCGTGTCACACTCCCGCAATCCTTTGCTTATAAGTCGCCAGTGCTTCTTCCAGTCTTTCTTTGGCGGAGGTATCGCCCGGCACATTGTGCGACGGGTGGATATGGAGTTTAAAACCTCTTTCCACCAGTATTTCTGCCACGGTAATCACGGTCATCCACACGCAGGTAACAAACGCCATGGTGGAGACCGGCCCTAGCTTGTCCTGGTGGTTTTTGATGGGCACGGTGGCATCCTCAATCGGTGCGCAGGAATCCACCACCACATCGGCAATGTCAAAAATGGTCTTGCCGCTGGAGTGGCGCGTCTGTTTTCCTTTGGCTGCCGCGGCCGAGCCATAAGCAATCACCTGCATTCCCCTTTTCTTGGCTTCCAGTGCCACATCAATGTTTACGTTGTTGATGCCGGAATGAGAAAATACCCACATGGTATCACGCGGATCAAAGTTGTAGCCTTTCATGATTTCCACGCCATAGCCTTCCACTCTTTCCAAAAACACAAACTGGTGTACGCCCATTTCCCCGGTAATGCGGGTGAAAAACGTCAGCGGCAGCTCCACCATCGGATGAAAACCCACAAACCCGCCGATGCGGGGATACATTTCTTCAATCGGTATGGTGGCGTGTCCGCACCCAAAGGTGTGTACCCAGCGACCCGCTTCAATACTATCGGCCATTACTTCCGCCGCCTTGCGGATGTTTTCCATTTGCGTTGTTTCAATTTGCGTCATTACGTCCCGGGCGTTGGTAAGCCATTGCTTTGCTAACATCATTTTTTATTTCTGGTTTTGATTTTAATTGTCGAATAATGCTTAAAAAAAGAAGGACCATCGCCCCAATTTCAATATAGGCTACGGTGGTCAGGTGGTGCACGCCATAATAGTGCACAATCATACCCATCAGGTAATTGACCAGCATGTTGCCGATCAGGGCCACGGCAAAAACAAAACTGAAGGCCGTGCCGGAAAGATGGGCATAGCGTTCGCCCACAAAACCCAGCATCAGCGGAAAGCCGCCGGCCAGGCCTGCGCCTGATGAAAACAGCCCGACAATGATAACGCCTACAGTGGTACCTGCCTGCATCAGGAAAATACCCAGGAGCAGTAAAAAAAGACACACCCACATCATGGTAATGCCAGAAACCTTCCGAAACACACTGCCGGTCAGCAGGCGCATGACAATCATGCCCACAATATGCAGCGACAAGGCGTAGAGCGCATTGCTTTCCGACACGGTGCCGCGGGTAGTGAGGTAAGTGGTGGTCCAGTTGTTAATTATGGCTTCGAGGCTGCTTTGGCAAAACAGGAAAAAAGCAATGAGCACCAACAGTAATTGCGCCAGCGAACCCCATTGGCCCATGTTGGATCCGCCGCTTCCTTTGGGGGGCGGAAACTTTAAAAACCCATACCAAAGACCAATCACCAGCGTTAGCCAGCCTACGGTGGCAATCACACTGAAAGAAGCTACTTTGCCCACCAATGCCCCCAGCACCAGCGGCATGCCCAAAGCGCCAAGGCCAAAGAACACGCCCAGCAGACTTAGGTTGGCGCCCTTGTTGGCTTCGCTGATGTCAGACACCGCGGCATTGGTCGCTCCGTTGATGATGCCGCCGCCCACGCCAAACACATAAATGCAGGTTTTTAAAATCCCCAGCGATGATGCATATGCAATTCCCTGGAAGCCGGCAAACATGGCTACGCAGGCGGCCATCAGCAGCCATTTATAGCCATAGCGATCGCATACGGGGCCGAACAGCAAAGAACCAGTCAGGATACCTACCGGTAAAATGGAAAACAGCGTTCCGGCGGCAATGCCGTCCAGTGCAAACCTGGTTTTCAGGTCCGGCGCCACGGAACCCAGCGTAATGAGGCAGATGCCAAACAGCAGCATGCCCAGGCAGGAAGCGGCAAAGACCAGCTTTCGTTGGTACATTTCTCTTTGTTTTATGCGTGTGGAAGAAGGGATTGCAAGGCCAAAAAACCGGCACCGTAAACACCGGCATCACAGCCCAGGCCGGACGCTTCGATGCTGACCTGCTGCATGCTGATAGGCTGTGCCCATTGAGCGGCTTCTGCCCTGATCTGGGGTATCCACTTCAAAGCAGGTCCAAACACCCCGCCGCCCAAAATAATTTTCTGCGGATTGAATAAAGAAACCAGGTTGGCCACCGCCATCCCCCAGTAAGCAATGCCGTCTTCTACAACGACTGCCGCCAAAGTATCGCCCTGCTCGTGGGCGGTAAACACTTCCTGTGCTGTGATCTTTCCCACGGGCAGGTTTTTCAAAATCCCATTATAATCCTCTTTTTCCATTAGCATTTGTTGCGCCCTGTGCGCCAGGCCACTGCCAGAGGCATGGTATTCAAAGCAGCCGGTGTCTTTGTATGGGCTTTTGAAAGGCCTGCTTAAAGCCATCCAACCTATGGCGCCTGCAATGCCATCAGCGCCCTGCAACACCTGTCCATCCATCACAATGCCCGCACCAATGCCCGTACCCACAGCCAGGTAAATGGCGTTTTTACAGCCCTGTGCTACGCCCTGCCACATTTCGCCCAGAATATAACAGCTCCGGTCACTTTCAATAGTTACAGGAAGGTGGCCACAGACCGATTGCAATTCTGCTAACAAGGGATAAGCTTCCCAACCCTCGATATTGGGTGCCCATACCGTGCCCTGCCCGCGGCGGCTGATGCCCGGAACAGCAATACCTATGGATTGGATGGCGTTTTGTTTAGCGTAATGTTTCTGCAAGTATTCAATCTGCTCCCGGATCAGGGCACCTACAGCAGTTCCGGTTCTTTTTTCCAGGGCTATGGCTTTTTTAAATAAAACCCGGCCTTGCGTGCTGAAAACAGCCAACGCCAATTTGGTTCCACCAAGATCAATTCCAAGTAAAGTGGCCATAATGATGGATGAGGGATGACAAGCAATTAACGATTCATGCGTTAACAATATACTTGAATATTCATGAATACGCAATACTCAGGCAAGCCGCATTACTAAGGTTCTTTAAATCCCCATATCGTATGGCTGGATGTGGTTTGTTGTTTTTATTGCATTTAAAATGTGTTGGAATGGACCGGGAGAAAACGTGTTGGAAGCTGCCTTCTTACGCTGCGAAAAATTGCACAAAGATGAATCTGGTTTTGAGATTATATCAATAAATAAAGAAATTCATCTCCGGGGTTTTTCCTTGCGGCAGCTTGTTGTATATTGGGATATCAAACATAAATTATTTAAAAGCCCATGAACGCTGTAAGCCGTAAAGATTTTTTGCAAACATCTGCTCTGCTTTTGGCAACACTGGTTGCCGGCAGCTCATTTGATTTCCGCAAAAAAGGTCCCCTGTTATCTTTTACCACTTTGGGTTGTCCGGATTGGACGTTTCAGCAGATTACCAGCTTTGCAGCGCAGCACGGCTACAAAGGATTAGAAATAAGAGGCTTGCAGCGCCAGATGGATCTGCCCCAGTGTCCGGAGTTTAGCACAGAGGAAGCCCGGAAAAAAACAAAGGCTTTGATGAAAGAAAAAGGGTTGCGGTTTGTGGGGCTGGGCTCTTCTGCCAACCTGCACCACCCGGAAGGAGCGGAGCGGGAAAAGAACCTGGCCGAAGCTAAACGTTTCATTGACCTGGCGCAGCAAATTGATTGTCCCTACGTAAGGGTGTTTCCCAACAACTTTCCCAAAGACGCAGATAAAAAGGCCACGATGGACCGGATCATCAAAGGGTTGGTGGAACTGGGCGATTATGCCAAAGCCAGAAATACAACGGTGCTCATGGAAACCCATGGTGATGTGGTTCAAGCCGACGACCTGGCCACCATCATGCAAGCAGCCGAACACTCCCATGTAGGCCTGATATGGGATGTGACCAATATGTGGATTGTAACAAAAGAGCCGCCGGTGGAGGCCTATGGGAAATTGAAGAAGTTTATTCGCCATACCCATATCAAAGATGCCCGACTGGTGGATGGCAAGCCGCAGTACACTTTGCTGGGCGAGGGCAATATTCCCATTTTTGAAGCCATCAACGTGCTGGCCAAAGACGGGTACAAAGGCTACTACAGTTTTGAGTGGGAAAAGCTGTGGCATCCCGAAATTGCCGAACCCGAAATTGCACTGGCCCATTATCCAACTGCCATAAAAAAACATTGGAACCGCTTGTAGTTAATCGTCTTTCATTAACTTAGAACAATACGTTTTCATCAACCGAAACAAATTTCAAAAGGCCATTAGCTCATGGCTTTGTATGGCTTTTTTAAAAACTTCAAAGATTCATCAACTAAAAACTTAACCTTACCATGCCCGGCGATCCACCTTACATCAATAACAAAGCAAAGGACCAAAATACATACGACGCCATTGTGGTTGGCTCCGGTATCAGCGGCGGCTGGGCCGCCAAAGAACTGTGTGAAAAAGGCTTGAAGGTATTACTGCTCGACCGCGGCCGCAATGTGGTGCACGGTGAATATCCTACCGCCACCAAAGAAACCTGGGAGTTCCCGCACCGCTTGACTTTATCCAAAGAAGACAAGGAAAGAAGCTATGTACAAAGCCGCCATTATTCTTACCGCGAAGACAACAAACACTTTTACATCAACGACCAGGAAAATCCCTATGAGGAAATCAAACGTTTTGACTGGGTCCGCGGTGATGTGGTAGGCGGCCGTTCGCTGTTATGGGCCCGGGCCTGCTATCGCTGGAGCGACCTGGATTTTGAAGCCAATGCGAAAGACGGTCATGGCGTGGATTGGCCCATCCGTTATAAAGACATTGCTCCCTGGTACGATTACGTGGAATCTTTTATTGGTGTGAGCGGTAACCGCGATGGCCTGGATGTCGTGCCCGATGGCCAGTTTCAGCCGCCTTTTGAAATGAACTGCGTGGAAAAATATTTTAAAGGCGCGGTAGAAAAAAAGTTTGCCGACCGGAACGTCATCATCGGCAGATCCGCCAATCTTACAAAGCCGGTCAAGGGTAGGGGGCAATGCCAGGCCCGCGACCTTTGTCACCGGGGTTGTCCTTACGGTGCTTATTTCAGTACCAATGCCAGTACCATACCTGCCGCTTATGCCACCGGCAACCTTACGGTAAGACCCCATTCGCTGGTGAATAAAGTGATTTATGACGAACAAAAACAAAGAGCCAGCGGTGTTGAAATCCTCGACACGGAAACAAGGCAAACGGAAGAATTCTACGCTAAGATTATTTTCCTCAATGCCGCTACCGTAGCCACCGGCTTTATCCTGCTGAACTCGGTATCCTCCCGTTTCCCCAATGGACTGGGCAATGGCAGCGACCAGGTAGGCCGCAACCTGATGGATCATCACAAAGGACTGTCGATCGTGGCGGATGTAGAAGGGTTTGAAGACAGCTATTACTATGGCCGCCGGCCGACCAACATTTATATTCCCCGCTTCCGGAATGTAAAAGAGCAGCACCCCAACTTTTTGCGCGGTTATCATTTTGGCGGCAGTGCTTCCCGGTCACCGCAGCGCGGCGATGCGCCGATTGGTGCCGCCCTGAAAGAAGCCATGACCGAACCCGGAAGCTGGCAAATGGGCATTTATGCATTTGGCGAATGTTTGCCTTATGCCGACAACCGCATGACCCTGAGCAAAGACAAAAAAGACCAGTGGGGCCGGCCCGTTATTGCCATTGACTGCGAGTTTAAGGACAATGAAAAGGCCATGCACGAAGACGTAAAAGAAACCGGACTGGAGATTTTGGAAGCGGCGGGTTTTAAAAATGCAACGGTGCGCGGCAGCCTGTCTTTTCCGGGAAACGCCAATCATGAAATGGGCATTGCCCGCATGGGCCACGATCCTAAAACTTCGGTTTTAAACAAATTCAATCAAATGCACGAGGTGCCCAACGTATTTATCACCGATGGTTCCTGCATGACATCCGGCTCCTGCGTCAATCCTTCCATAACCTATATGGCGCTGACCGCCCGGGCTTGCGATTATGCGGTAAAGGAGCTGAAAAAAAGGAATGTGTAAAACAACGGGAACATTAATGCCCGGTTGTACAGTTGATGCGTAAAGGCCTGTTTCGCTAGTTGAAACAGGCCTTTACGCTTGCGCTTTTGTCGGTGCTGTAAGTTGTTGTTGGTGGCTGCCGTCATGTTCTTCAAAACCCCATATCCATTGAAAGGCAGGAGGGCTATAAACTTGCATACGTTGCCAGCGGACCACAACAACACCAAAAGCAAAATGCCTGCTCTGCGGCAAGTACCACAATCGCTGTTAATCTCTGTTAAGTTTTAGGGTTGATCGCTTTGTTTTCTTTCTTGGTCTCATTCCTTCCAAAAATGGCAGGTAGCCCTATTAGTTTTGGATTGTTATTAATTACTAACAACAATAAACTTAAAATATGAAAAAGAAATTACTGGTATTGACCACCGCTTTTTTGATGATGCTTTCCGTAACATTTGCACAAGAAGCGACGCCTGTTCCGGCCGCGATCGTCAGTGCTTTGAACCAGGAGTTTAACCAACCCGATAATGTGCAGTGGAAAACAACCGATCAGTTTTACAAAGCCAGTTTTACGGTTGACGGACAACGCCTGGAAGCTTTTTACGCTTTTGATGGCCAATTGATGGGCGTGTCGCGTCCCATCAGCATCGCGCAATTACCCATGCCCCTGATCCGGGATACCAAAGAAAAAGCAGCTGCCGGCCAGGTGACCGAACTCATTGAAATGTTATCCGACCGCGGCACCGAGTATTTCGTCACCATAAGCAACGGCAAGGACACAAAAACCTATCAGAGCCATGGCAACAGCTGGACCCGTTATTAATTAGCTTGACGTTACTGTTCATCAGCTTGATGCATAGCCTTACTCCCTGTTTTTACCGCAGGGAGTTTTTATTTTAAAAAAGAAGCGGTATGGTAAAATGAAAGAGTTTACCGGCGGCAGAAGTGTTTTAAAAAGCCATACATCTTTAGTTTGGTAGACAAATATTCCGTTTTGGTCGCATAAGCGTATTCATCCAACTCATAAGTTAGGTACTTTGCAGGTATGCGGAGCCAGTGGTATACAAAAAAGTGGGTGGGCGTGAGCCTGCATGTCCTGTTTTGGATACTGTTCATTTTATCTCCTGCCTTGCTCCACCCGGTAATGGATAGCGAATCATCACCCAGGCATTTAAAAGACTACAGCGGGTTTATCACGCTCTACCTGCTGAACAATGTACTTCGCATGCTGCTGTTTTATGGCAATGCCTACCTGTTTATTCCAGAGCTGATCTATCGAAAAAAATACGTTGAGTATGTACTGGTGCTATTAGGTGCCTTAGGGGTGTTTCTGTTTTTTGACTGGTTCTTTTTCAACCTGTTGATCGAAGGAAAGGAGCATTCCGTCCGCAACTTTTTTGTCTTTAACCTGTACCCGTTCCTGTTCGTTCTGATTGCCAGTACGGCCTTCCGGATGATCCGTGACCGGATTGAAGAAAACCAGCGTGTCAAGGAAAGAGAAACAGAAAATTTAAAGACGGAACTGTCTTTTTTACGGTCGCAGGTAAGCCCGCATTTTATGTTCAATGTACTCAATAACATGGTGGCGCTGGCCCGAAAAGGTTCTGACCAGCTGGAGCCTTCGCTCATCAAATTGTCATCCCTATTGCGCTACATGCTGTACGAAAGCGATGAAGAAAAAGTGCCGCTGCAAAAAGAAATTGAGTACCTGCAAAGTTATATCGACCTGCAGCAGCAACGGTTTGGAAAAAAAGTAGCGGTGCACACCCTGCTGAGCGAGGTGGATGGGCCCTACGAGATACCGCCTATGCTCCTGATTCCTTTTGTGGAAAATGCCTTCAAGCACGGAACCGGTTTTATAGAAAATGCACAGATTGATATTGAGCTAAAAGTAAGAAACGGCATGCTGCAGTTTTTGGTTCGGAACCGGCATGCCGGAGGGGTGGAAGAAGTAAAAGATAAAACCTCCGGCATAGGACTTACCAATGTGCGGCGACGCTTAAATTTGCTGTACGGAAACCAGCATACGTTGTTGATCAACAAAAGCGGGGAATGGTTCTCCGTTTCACTTCAAATCAACCTGCTCTGATGCTACGCTGCTTAGCCATAGACGATGAAGAACTGGCGGTGGAACTGCTGGAGGATAACATCAAAAAAGTGCCTTACCTGCAACTGGTAGGGGCCTGCAGCAATCCCATTGAAGCACTCAAAATTATGCAGGAACAACCTGTTGACCTGGTTTTTCTGGACATTCAGATGCCGGGCCTCACCGGGCTGCAGTTTATCCAGAGCGTGCCCCGGCAGTGTATGTTTATACTGGTTACGGCTTACGAAAATTATGCGCTGGAGGGTTTTAACCTCAACGTGGTGGACTACCTGGTGAAGCCGGTGGCGCTGGACCGCTTTATGAAGGCCTGCAACAAAGCCTGGGAATTGTACAACCTTCGTAAAAAAGAAGTGGCACCTAAGGAAGTCCCGGCGACGGATTATTTTTTTATCAATGTGGACTATAGCCTTTTAAAAGTCATGTATGAGGATATTGTATGGATTGAAGGTTTAAAAGACTATATCAAAATTCACCTGAAAAATTCCGGTAAATCCATCGTTGCCCGCATGAGCATGAAATCGATGGAAGAACAATTGCCGGCTTCCCAGTTTATCAGGGTGCACAAGTCTTATATCCTTTCTAAAAAAGGCATTACGTCGGTAAGAAAGAACAGCATTTTTGTAGGCGACCTGGAGTTGCCCATTGGTGAAAACTACAAGGAAACGGTGGATGCTTTTGTGAAAAACCAGGCTTGACACTGCGAAGTAATGTCATCAGCACTTTCCTTTTATATTTAACAAGTGCAGTCTGGTAACCGTTTTTACGCCTTTGATCGCAATTCCTGCCCCTGAATTTGGATTTGTGTAATAGCTTTGCAAAAAAAATGGTTTTGCCCGATTGCCATTAACCTGCTTCGTTCTGCATAAGTTATGCTTTCGGTAAACACTACATATTATTACAGCTGAGGTGAAACAACTTTAGCTCAACTCGCCCGAACTGCTTTTCTAAGCAACTCGGTTTTTGTTTTTGTTAAAAGGTGGCTTCGGCCACCTTTTTTTGGGCCAGGCAGTGGCAGGAATTCTTTTCCATTTCCCATATATGGTTTTTAAAAAGTTGCCTTTTATGTCGCAAACTTTTTCGGATTGGTCTCATTTGATCCTATAAATGGCCGGCTGATAAATAATTTTATATCCTAATATTTTACAATCTCAGTCGCATGAAGAAGTTTTCATTTTTGGTAGCAGCTTTTTTATTCAGTGTAGGCCTGTGGGCCCAGGTGCCCGGAGGAACGCCTCCCGGCGGGGCTCAAAGAGGGGCGCCGCCCAGTATTGGCCGTGTGTATGGCAAGCTGGTAGACAGTGCCGGTAAGGGTATTGGTGATGCTTCTGTTTTGCTGCTGCAAAACCGGATGGATACCGCAACTAAAAAAATGAAAGAAGTGCTGCTGAAAGGTGTTACCACGCAGGCCAACGGTGACTTTAACCTGGAGGGGCTGCCTATTTTTGGTGCAATGAAACTTAGCATATCGGCTACCGGATACCAGCCGCTCAGCCAGTCCGTAGCGTTTGAAATGAAAATGCCGGCCGGGGCGCCGCCTGCCGGTGGTCAGCCGCCCAACTTAAGCGCCATGGCAGGTAATTTTGAAAAAGACCTGGGCAAAATAACCCTGAAGACTGATGTGCAGCAACTGGCCGGTGTGGTGGTGACCGCCAACAGTGGCCGCCTGCGTATGGATATTGACAAGAAGGTTTTTAACGTAGACCAGAATATTGTAAGTGCCGGCGGTACGGCCGTAGATGTGATGAAGAATGTGCCCTCGGTCAACGTAGATATTGATGGAAATGTAACCGTGAGAAATGCCGCGCCGCAGATTTACATTGATGGCCGCCCCACTACGCTTACACTGGACCAGATCCCGGCCGATGCCATTGAAAGTGTGGAAGTGATTACCAATCCTTCCGCCAAATACGACGCCTCCGGCGGTAATGCCGGTATTTTAAATATCGTTTTAAAGAAAAACAGAAAGAGCGGCTATAACGGCAATATCAACGCTGGTATCGATAAACGGGGTGGCTTTAACGGGGGCGGTTCATTTAGCTTCCGGCAGGATAAATGGAACTTTTCCCTGAGTACGTTTACCAACCAAATGAGAAACCGGAATACCGGTTCGACCGACATCCGCAGCCTGCTGACCCAGCCTAACCTGTTGGTCAACCAAAATAGCAATACCCGGATGAATGGAGGTTTTTTGTTTGGCCGGGTTGGCGTGGATTACTTTGCCACCAACCGGGCCACCTTTTCGCTGGGTGCGGTAAGGGTGCATGGTAATTTTAATCCCCATACCTTTTTAAAGACCGACAGCACCTTTGAAGGCGGGCCTTACATCAGCTACAGCGAGCGCAATACGGATAACGAGCGTGAGTTCAATGCCTATGGACTGCAGGGCGGCTTTAAATACCTGTTTCCTAAAAAAGGCGAAGAGCTGACCGCGGACGTCAACTTCTTTTCCGGTAAAAACAACGGTAAATCCCTGTACAATACCAGTATCTACTCGGGCAACGGAGGATCCGAAACCGGCACGATCCAGCAACAGATCCTGGGTAGCGGGATCAACCAGTTTATTACCCTTCAGACCGATTATGTAAGGCCGCTGAAAGGGGCCGCCAAATTAGAGGCAGGTGCAAGAGCCCAGTTGCGTGAACTCAGCAACAGCCAGGGCAATTATTTTTATAATGCCGCTTCTGGTACGTACCAACTGATTCCTTCAGCAACCAGCAATTACCAGAATAAGGACAACGTTTATGCGGCCTATGCTTCGTTTTCCAACACCTATAAAAACTTTGGCTACCAGGTGGGTCTGCGGGGGGAAAGTTCTGATTATGAAGGAGAGCTGACCGATACCAAAGAAACCTTTACCAACAAATACCCCATCAGCCTGTTTCCATCTGTTTTCCTGAGCCAAAAGCTGGAGAACAAACAGGAAGTGCAGCTTAGTTATACCCGCCGCGTCAACCGGCCTTTCTTTATGCAGGTGATTCCTTTTATTGACTCCACCGACCAGCTGAACTGGACCCGGGGTAATGCCGGCCTGAAGCCTGAGTTCACCAACTCCCTGGAGGCTTCTTATTCCAAAACGTTCAAGGGCAATAACACCTTCCTGGCTTCGGTTTATTACAAGTACACCACGGACCTTATAACCCGCTACCTGGATACCATCACCACTACCGCCGATGTAAAACGCCCGGTCAGTACTTATATCAATGCCAACTCCAGCCGTTCGGTAGGGGCTGAATTAACCTCGCAAAATACCTTGACCAAGTGGTGGGACATGAACACCAATGTCAATATCTATAATTCCAGGATCAATACCGATAATATCAGCGGAACCTCTCAGGACCCCATGTGGAGCTGGTTTGCCAAAATGAACAATAACTTTAAACTGCCCAAGAACTTTAAGTTTCAGCTGTCAGGAACCTACCAGTCCAAAACCAACCTGCCCGTTAACCAGGGTGGCGGCTTTGGACCCGGAGGCGGCGGTCCTCCCATGGGTGGTTCTCAAAGTGCAGCCCAGGGTTATATCAAATCCAACTACGGGGTAGACGTAGCGCTGCAGAAAAGCTTTTTGAAAAACAATGCGGCCTCCGTCACTTTCAATGTGAGTGATATTTTCCGCACCCGCCGCTATGATCAGTACTCAGAAAGTATTTTCTTTATACAGAACACCCACCGCCTGAATGATGTTCCTATGTTCCGTCTGAATTTTGCATTCCGTTTCGGACAAATGGATATGTCGCTGTTCAAACGCAAGAACATGAAAGGTGAGATGGAAGGTTCGCAAGGCGCTATGCAGGGTATGGGACAATAAAACTCAATCAGTATTGTAAACAATAAAAACCATCAACATGCGAATTGTAAAACGTTGCTTGCTTTCACTCAGCATTTTATTCAGTGTGGCCGCTGCCCAGGCGCAAACGGTGGATGACATTATTCAAAAACACCTGACCGCCATTGGCGGAAAAGAAAAACTGACAGCCATCCAATCTGTCCGGATGGAACATACGATGCAGATCATGGGGAATGAAGCACCCACGACCATGGTGGTATTGAATGGCAAAGGCTACCGCAGCGAATCTGAATTCAATGGCCAGAAGATGATACAGGTCTTTACCGAACAAGGTGGCTGGGCCATCAATCCCATGGCGGGCGGCACCGATCCGGAACCGATGTCAGAGGGCCAGTTTAATGCCGGAAAGGATCAGATTTACGTGGTGCCTTTTTTGGATTATGCGGCCAAGGGTAACAAAGCTGAATTGATGGGGCTGGAAAAAGTAGGAAGTGTGAATGCCTATAAAATAAGGCTGGTAGACAAGAACAACCTGGCCACTACTTTTTATTTTGATCCGGCTACTTATTATATTATTCAAAGCGTAAAATCGGCTGAAATGATGGGGCAGCAAATGGAGGTGGTAACCACCTACGCCGATCATAAGAAAACCGATTACGGGTGGGTCGTGCCGCATGCCATGGAAATCAATTTGGGCGGACAGTTTTCCCTGACGGCCAAACTAAACAAAATAGAAGTGAATACGCCGGTAGATGCCTCTCTTTTTGAAATGAAGAAATAGCATTTGTCAAGTTGAAACGCTAATAAAAAGACCGCTTCACCGAAGCGGTCTTTAGTTTTTTGCAACCTTCGTTTTCTCTAACGCCGGCAAGCCATAACTTTTTGAAAAACCCATGCCTGCCATCCGGTATACTGAAACCCTGAATGTACAAGTGTATTCACTTTATTACTTCCAGTTCTGTTCCTTTATCTGGCTTTTTGCACCTGTATGTTTTTGGTGATTCGTTGTGCGCCTTCTTTTTAGGAAGACTTACGTGCAGCACACCATCCTTGTCCTGACACGCAACTGTTATCCGCTATATGATTTATCCGCAACGACTATCAAGGCGGGTTCAGGTGCCCGGTAATATAAACTCTTTCAAAAACCCATGGTAAGAAGGCCGCTGTTTTACCCCTTGCGCTTACTCTTTTGCAACAACATCCTTTCGTTATCTGGATAGCAGCCTGGTTTTGTATTCACGATTGACCATTGACGATAGGAGTTCATAAAGTTGAAAACTATTGAGTAAGTGCGCTGATTTTATCAGCTTCAACTTTACCACCCAATACCGTAGTCTTCACCATGGTTGCTCGATCCGCCCCACAGGCTGCCGTGTTTCCAGTCAAAATAAATGGCATTGATGGGGCCGCTGGTGCGGTCATCAAAACTTAAAACGTAGCCCATTTTCTTCAATTCCTCCCGTACGGCTTCCGGTGTATTCTTATTGAGTAAAATGTTGCCGGGTCTGGGTTTTCGGTCATCCGTTTTAGTGCCTCCCAATGAAAGCCAGAGTTGATTGGAGTTGATGTTGGCGGCTTCGCTTGCCTGCTGCACGGTCATGCCAAACTCCACCATATTCAAAAAGAACTGCAACAGGTTTTGATCCTGTGTATCGCCACCCTGCACGGCAAAAGACACAAAGGGTTTACCTTCTTTCAGGGCCAGGGTCGGCGTAAGGGTTACCCTGGGGCGCTTGCCCGGTGCTACCACGTTAAACGGGTTGAGGGTGGAGTCCAGCACAAAGCTTTGCATGCGCTGGCTCATGCCGATACCGGTGTTGCCCGCAATACAGGCCGGTATCCATCCGCCACTGGGCGTGATAGATACCACCCAGCCTTCCTTGTCTGCTGCTTCTACCGAGGTGGTGCCCATCCAGAGCCGCTCCTGGTAGTCTGCCATGGAAGACGTATTCCGGAGATCATGCGAAGGCGCAAAGTTTCTTTTGGTAGTATCCAGTTCAAATCCTCGGTTTTTCAGGAGCTGCACATAAGGGTTGGTTTTGCCTTCAAACGGGTAAGGGTCGCCGGGACCAATGGCGGGATCGTTTTGGCCAGACCGGATGAGACGGGCACGCTGTTTAGCATAGTCTTTACTCAGCAGGCCTTTCATCGGTTCTATCGGCGGAAAGTTGGGGTCGCCATAATAAAAATCCCGGTCGGCAAAGGCCAGGCTCATGGCCTGGTAAAGAGTATGGATATATGGAGCGCTGTTGTAGCCCATGCGCTTCAGGTCAAAGTTTTCCAGTATGTTCAGCGACTGTAACAAGACCGGGCCCTGGGTCCATTGCTGCAGTTTGTATACCTCAATGCCTTTATAGTTTACTTTCAGCGGCTCTTCTTCTACCGGTGTCCAGCGGGCTAAATCTTCCATAGTGATCAGGCCGCCCTGCTCCTGACTGCCCCGCACAAACTCCCGGGCAATATCGCCTTTATAAAAACGGTCATAGGCTGCCATGATGGCTTCTTTCCTGCTTTTCCCTTTTTTGAGGGCTTCTTTTTCGGCCGCTACCATTTTGGAAAGCGTTTGCAACAAGTCTTTCTGCACAAAAATTTCTCCGGCCTCCGGTGCTTCTCTTTCTTGGCCGGGATGGGGCAGAAATACTTTTTTGCTGTACGGCCATTTTTTGATGCTGTCCTTGCCTCTTTCAATACTGTTGGCCGTTTGCGCCTCTATGGGGTAGCCTGCTGCCAGTTGCATGGCCGGAGCCAGCACCTGTTCCAGGCTGAGCGTACCGTAGTGGGCCAGCATATAGCAAATGCCGCCGGGGGTACCGGGGGTGGTGGCCGCCAGCGGACCGTATTCGGGTGGAAAGTTGTAACCCCTGCTTTTAAAGAACTCGACCGTGGCACCGGAAGGCGCTACGCCCATGGCATTGATGGCAATGACTTTTTTGGTTTTGGGATTATAGATCAGGGCTTGCGTTTCGCCCCCCCAGCTGAGTACGTCCCACATGGTACAGGTAGCGGCCAGCATGGCACAGGCGGCATCCACGGCATTGCCGCCCTGCTGAAAGATCATAGATCCTGCCGTGGCTGCCAGTGGTTTGCCGGTAATGGCCATCCAGTTTTTACCATGCAAGGGTGGCTTTTGGGTTTGCTGGGCTGATGCTGCCAAAACAGATGCTAAAAAAGTGAAAGCGGTGAAGAGCTGTTTCATACCAATACGTTGAAGAATAGAGATTGTAATATAACAAATGCTAATGTAAGCTGAACAGGCCGCTTTAAATTTATTGTGACAACAGCAGGATAAACTGTACTTTCTTTGTAGCTGAGAAAGCACTAAAGCGGAGTTGGCCCAGGATTTTAATATGGGTTTTTGAAGAAGTTTTGCATTAAGCAAAGTGGCCCATTTTTTTCTAAGAGTGATTTCAGTAAAGCTCCAAAAACAGTCAATAAGCCGGACTGGGAAGCACTTTATAAAACGCTTGGTGAAAAAAGGAGAGATTGTGTATTTTGTAGCCTTTTTAACCCTTCTATCGAAAACATAGAGAACCCAGCATCATGGACGCAAAAAAACACTACCTGGTAACCGGCGGTGCCGGATTTATTGGCAGTAACCTGGTAAGGCAACTGGTACAGCAGGAAGATGTACACGTAACCTGTATAGACAGCTTTGACCCGTTTTACCGGCGGCAGATCAAATTGCTGAACATCAGCGACCTGGAAAAACATCGCAACTTTTTTTTGCTGGATGTAGACCTGGATACCACCAGCGTGGAGGAGCTGCATAAAGCCATCAACGAGCCGGTAGATGTCATCATACACCTGGCCGCCAAAGCAGGCGTGCGGCCCAGCATCTCCAATCCCCTGGGCTACCAGCATACCAATATCATCGGTACCCAAAAGCTGCTGGACTATGCCGTACAGAAAAAAGTAAAGCAGTTTGTTTTTGCTTCTTCCAGCAGTGTGTATGGGGTGAATGAAAAGTTGCCCTGGAAGGAAGATGAATTACTCATGCCCATCAGTCCGTATGCCATGACCAAGCTGGCCGGTGAAATGGCGGGACACGTGTACAGCAAATTGTACGACCTGCGCTTTATGGCCCTGCGCTTTTTTACGGTTTACGGGCCGGGACAAAGACCCGACCTGGCCATTCATAAGTTTACCAAGGCATTGGTGCAGGGTAAGCCTATTGCCATGTACGGCGATGGCTCTACCAGCCGCGACTATACGTATATTGATGATATTGTACAGGGCATTATAGCCGCCAGCCAGTATGATAAAACCAACTTTGAAATATTTAACCTGGGTAACAATTACACCATTTCCTTAAAAGAGCTGATAGAAAAACTGGAAAGCATTACGGGGATCAAAGCCCAGATTGACCGACAGCCGGAGCAGCCGGGCGACGTGCCCCGCACTTTTGCTGATATTTCCAAGGCGCAGCGGCTGCTGGGCTATAAGCCAGCCACCCAACTGCAGCAAGGCCTGGAAAATTTTTATGAATGGTACCAGAAAAACCAGGCAGTTTTGAACATTGATTAAACTGTGATTTCCAGCACCTCCTTGATTTCCGGTCGTGGCTGGTACAGGTTGCGAACTTTATAGGTTTTTTTGTTTTGCGATTCAAAATAGGTGCGTACGGTGATTTCAGCAATAATGCCAATGGTGATGAGCTGAATGCCGCCCAGCAGGAAAATCAAACCCAAAATGAGCAAGGGTTTGCCCCAAATGTCCTGCCCCATGACTTTAAGGATCAGTAAATAAAAATTGATTAAAATACCTATACCCAATGCCACAAAGCCAATGGTGCCAAACAGGTGCATGGGTTTTTGAATGTATTTGCGAAAGAACACCATCAGTACCAGGTCGGAAAGTACTTTAAAGGTGCGGTTGATGCCGTACTTGCTTTTTCCAAATTGGCGCGGATGGTGTTTTACATCTACCTGGGTAATGCGGGCGCCCTGCATTTTGGCTAGTACCGGTATAAAGCGGTGCAGCTCGCCGTACATGCCCAGGTCTTCGGCAATTTCGTGTCTGAATATTTTTAAAGTACAGCCATAGTCTTTGATGTAAACGCCGGTCCAGCGGCGGATCAGGGCATTGGCGATTTTGCTGGGCACCTTGCGCAGCACCATGCCATCCTGCCGGTTTTTACGGTTGCCGGCCACCACGTCCCAGTCGCCTTTTTTCAGCAGGTCCAGCATAAAAGGTATGTCGCTGGGGTCGTTTTGCAGATCGCCGTCCAGCATGGCAATAAAAGTGCCTTTGGCATGGTCGATACCGGCCGTCATGGCGGTACTTTGTCCATAGTTTTTTCGCAACTCAACAAAAACGGTACGGTCATCCGCCAGTTCCAATATGCGTTTTTTGGTATTATCAGTAGAGCCATCATCTACCAGGATCACTTCATATTCAAAGTCGGCCAGGGCCACTCTGATGGCTTGCAGCAAGGGCTGAATATTTTCCTCCTCATTCATTACCGGAACAACAACGGATAATTCTATCATAATGCTATTAATGCTGCAAAGGTAAGCGAATTGATGAGGCACTAAATAAAACAGCTCCCGAAAGGGAGCTGCCGATATATGGGTAAATAAAAGTTGTTAAAACCGGTAACCTACCGATACGCCAAAACCGGTATTTCTCCAGCGGGACTCATCGTTATTGGCACCCTGAAATTCCGGGTTGATATTAACCAGTCCCAACTGTGCGTTTACCTGGAAAGAAAGGTTGCGAGCCAGCTCGTAACCGGCCAAAAAGTTAGCGCCGGCATCCATGCCTTTATAAACGCCATAGGTTAAAGACGGCGTGCTGCTGTTGGCTGTTTTTTCAAATGATACGTCTTTTTCCGTTTCGCCGGTTTTTACTTTACCGCCCAGGCCAAAACCTACATATGGACCAAAGCCCAACAACATACGGCCGGTGCCCAAGATGGGTTTATAAACAAAATTGACCGGCACTTCAATATAGTTCAGCTTTACCTGGTTGTCGTTTTCCAGTTCGGTGCCTTTCTGGCTGTACAAAACACCCGGTTGCAGGTAAAATCCGGTGCCCAAAGGAACTTCTGCGTTGACACCTGCATGAAAGCCGGTGGCGATATTGTTTTCCAGGTTTTTGTCGTTGGCATTTTTTCCATTGATGTTTTGAAAGTTAACACCTGCCCTGATGCCGAAAGTAGTTCTGCCTGCATCGTACGTCATTTTCTGCGCCCAAAGCGGTGAGCTAAAGATGGCTGCTACTGCTACGGCTAAAAATTTCCTCTTCATATTTCTCGTTTTTATATTACTACTGATTAGCTCTCTAATTTTAAATTATTGACCGGCTTCTTTTTTGGCATCCTGCACCATTTTCTGGTTGGCTGTAATTACAAACTCTACACGACGGTTTTCGGCCCGGTTTTCATCCGACGTATTGGGTACTTTAGGATCGGATTTACCCATGCCTTTAGTAATTAATCGTGCGTTGCTGATGCCATTGTTTCTTAAGTAAGTAGCTACTGATCCGGCTCTTCTTTCAGAAAGCCCCTGGTTGTAACTGTCGCTACCTTTGTCGTCTGTATGACCGATAATTTCAATATTGGTGTCCGGATATCTTTTCAGTACATCCGCCAGTTTATTCAGGTTTTGCTGCGCGGCAGCACCCAGGTCGGAGCGGTCAAATCCAAACAGGATCTTGTCTTTGAATTCTATCACAATACCCTCGCCCTCACGTTTTACTTCTGCATCGCCTAAAACTTTTTTCATTTCCTCGGCCTGCTTATCCATTTTTCTGCCAATCACCGCACCGGTAGCTCCACCCACCGCAGCACCAATGATGGCACCCATGGCTGTGTTACCCATAGCCCTGCCTGCAACGGCTCCAATGGCACCGCCTCCTGCAGCTCCAATTACTGCGCCTTTCTGTGTTCTGTTCATTGTCTCACACCCTGATGCCATTATTGCAATAGTGGCGATGATCAGAGAAAATTGTTTAACTGTTTTCATGGTCATTCATTTATGCTTCCAATTTTTCAAACACCATACCACTTATGGTATGGTTAATAATTGTTTTTAAACCATACAATTGAAGAAAGGTTTAAAAACACTGTGCAACAAATCTTTTTTCGCTGGAGAATGCATCAAAAAAACGACAGCCTCTTCGCAATGGAAGAGGCTGTCGTGTCAGTGCTGACGGGCGTTTCAGCGACTGGGCTGATATGCTATAATCGCTTCTGCAAAACGTTCCATTTCTTCCAGCTGCGGACTGCATTGCAGTAAAAAGAAATCCACACCCGCTTTTTCAAAAGCGTCAATCTGTTCTGCAATTTTTTCAGGTGTGCCTGTCAGGCCGGTGCGTAAGCCGCGGTTGGAAACAGAATAATCTTCCAGCGAAACTTTCTTTTCCAGTTGTGTTCCGTTGATCCATTGCTGGTAGTTGTTGTATCCTGCAGCAGATGCATTGATATTGGTAATGCGTTCCAGTTCTTTTTTTACTTCCTGATTACTATTGCGTACAATGGAGTAAGCGGCTACGCCAAACTTCATTGGCGGCAGGCCCAGCTTGTCACGTCTTATTCGCATGTCGGTAATGCGTTTACCAATTGCTTCCGGTGCATCGCCATGCATGACATAACCATCACAGGTTTGTGCAATTAAATTTTTGCCGGCTTCCGATTCGCCACCGGCATACAGCATGGGTTTTTTAACGGGTTTGGGTTGCAGTATGGTATTGCTTACCTGGTAGTAATTTCCATTCAGGGAGTAATGATCTTTTTCCCATAAGTTGGTAACCACATCCAGCCATTCTTTCATGCGGGCATAACGGTCGTCGTGCTGTTCGAAATGAATGCCGTACTGGCGGGCTTCTTCCTGCCACCAGGAAGACACCACATTGAGCGATAAGCGGTCGCCGCTGATGTGGGCAATATTGGCCGCCTGCTTAGCCAGTATGGCCGGATTGTGAAATGTAGGACGCACTGCTACCATCAACTCTAACTTTTCAGTAACGGCCGCCAGTGCTGCAGCGGTCGACCACGCATCCAGCGAAGGGGCACTTTCACCTTTGATGTCGTTTAAAAAAAGTTCTGCGATCAGCGTCAGGTCAAAGCCAATCTCTTCGCTGCGTTGTACCAGACGTTTTACATAGCTCCAGCTGGTTTCCATACCCTCATCCTCTACGTTGCGCAGCCAGCCGCCAAAAACGGGTAACCAATATCCAAATTGCATGTGTATTAATTTTTTGTTGTTGTTGTTAGTGATGCTATAAAATCCACCAGGTTCTGAAACGGGTCAAAACCAATAATATTAGGCGCATCCGCAATAAAGTTGGAAAGTGCGTTGATGTCGTAATACAAAATGTCACCGGTGCGCTCGTCCACCATGTATTCAATGCCGCCTACATCAATACTTGCTTCGGCTACAATGCGTTCCACGGCGGCTATTACTTCAGCTGGCGGTGTAAAAGCTTCTACCTTCAGTCCTTTTTTTTGTGCGGTCACTACGCAGGCTTCGCCTGCAGCTTGCGGTTGTTCGGGCACGGCGCAAATTTCAGCAGGGCAGAGGTTAAAGCTATCTCCGGAGGTAAATACTTTAATAGCGTATAAAAAATTTCCATTCAGCGTTTCCACCCGGTTAATGTGCCCGTCTCGTACCGGAATAAATTCCTGCACCAGGGCGGTTTGGTCGATCCCTAAATCAATGACATTGTTGTCTACGGCTTCCTGCAGGCTGGCCAGGGAGTTAAAGCGAACCACGCCGGCACCGGCACCGCCGATATTGGGTTTTACGGCAATAGGAAATTGTAAAGTTTTGGCCGCGTCAACTATTTGCGAAATATGATTGACCACAATGGACTTTGGAAAAGCCAGGCCCAGCTTTTTCAAAAGCAGCAACTGCAAGGCTTTGGAAGTTTCTACTTCGGTAGCCCGGCTGCCGTTGATAACGCGTACTCCATTTTGCTCTAAATAAGCGATATAGGCTTTTGAATAAAATATGCCTTGTCCGTGCCCGCGCAGGTAAGAAGAGGAACTGATGCGGTTGAGTACCACGCTGTATTGCGGTTTTGTTAAAGGATTAAAATGATGAAAGCCGGCATGCAGTTTTTCGTAGGCCAGCTTTCTGGCATCCAAAACTTGAAACAGGGGTTTAAACCATTCGGGATGCTCGTAAAAAATACCAATCGGTTTGCTCATATAAATGATTCAGGTGCTTTGAGTGATATGGGTTTTAAAAAAGTTGTATTGGAATTGAAAATAAGTCTACGAAAGTAGTAGGATACAGGATTGAAAAATAAAAAAACTTCCAATGTTACCAGATTTTACAATTTGATGTGGCATCATCAATCCGGTTGTAGTTGCGTAGGCCTGTAAAACACAAAGGGACTGCATGGCAGCCCCTTTTCTGTGTATATGCAAATGAAAAACTTTTTATTGCTTTTCTTCCTGGTGCTTATCGTCTTCTTTTTTCTCGTCCTGGTTTTGTTGGTGCTGATCTTGCACTTCCTGGTCATCTACGATAGTAGCCGGCTGTACTTTGGTAGCAGTGTAAAAGGTAACTTTGTTTTTGGTTTTAGAAGTTTTTGTTTTGGTCTTTACTTCCACTTTGCTTTCACCGGTTGCCGAATCGGTTTCAGCTGCACCGCTTAAAGCAAATACTGCTGCAGGATCAGCTTCATTGTAAGGAGCACCCAGTGCAATGTTTAATGTTTTAGTAGCAGTGTCCAAAATGGCGGTGCCTTCCTGGATTTGCGTGCCGTTTTCTGTTTTCTGAGACAGGATCCTGTACGTGGCAGGTGATTTTCTCAGGTAAGCTTTTATTCTTCCCTGAGGTAAGCCTTCAATCCAAACAATGCCTTTGCTGGCAGAGTCCATGGTAACTGTCAGGTTAGGTGTTGTGGCTGTAGCAGCTGCAGATGTAGAAGCAGCAGAATCATCCGCTGTAGTAGAGCTGGCTGCATTTGCTGAAGTTGCGGGCGCATTGTTTAAGGTGTAAGCGCCCAGGATCGGAAAGGTTTTTTCAATGGTAAGCGGCTCGGGCATGGGCAGCAGTTTGTACTTGGCTGCAATAGAATCTACGGTAGATTGTGCATTAACGGCCGCGCTGAAAAATAAGGCTGTTATAGCCAGAAAAATGGTGTTCTTCATATGTCATTTTATTAGGTTGGGAAAAGTTTCTGCCCCATCTAACACAAAACTGTGCCAAAAATCAGGCGGTAGAAAAATCCACCCTTCTTTATGCTAACTGTTAAATTCGGGGGCTGCATTGGTGCATGGTTTATATTTGCTAATAGAATTAGTAAGTAAGGGTTATTTATGAAAGAAAAAGCGCAGCCAAGAGCGGAAACAACACCAACGGAAGAGTTTATTGACGTGTTTGGTGCCCGTGAGCATAATTTAAAAAATATTGACATTTCCATTCCTAAGAACCAACTGGTGGTTATAACCGGCATCAGCGGCAGCGGTAAGTCGTCGCTGGCCTTTGATACCATTTATGCCGAAGGACAAAGGCGGTACATGGAAACCTTTGGTGCCTATGCCCGCCAGTTTATAGGCGAAATGGAGCGGCCCGATGTGGATAAGATCACCGGGCTTTCGCCGGTTATTTCCATTGAACAAAAAACTACCAATAAAAATCCCCGCTCCACGGTGGGTACGGTTACCGAGGTGTATGATTTTTTACGCCTGCTGTTTGCCCGTGCCTCCGAAGCGTATTCGTACAATACCGGTAAAAAAATGGTGAAATGGAGCGAGGACGAAATTGTGGCCAACATTTTCAAAAAGTTTGGAGGTTATAAAATCTCCCTGCTGGCGCCGCTGATCCGGGGCCGCAAGGGGCACTACCGCGAACTCTTTGAAGAAATGCGGAAAAAAGGGTTTTTGAAAGTGCGGGTAGACGGGGAGATCAAAGACCTGACACCTAAAATGCAGGTAGACCGCTATAAAATCCATGATATTGAGCTGGTGGTGGACCGCCTGAAGGTAACGCCTGACCTGCGTACCCGCATCAGCCAAAGCGTGCAGCAGGCCCTGAAGCTGGGTAAGGACCTGATGTTTGTGGCTTATGAAGCCGAGGGTAACGGCAAAAGCGGCGAGGCTGCCTACAGCCGGCAGTTGATGTGCGAGGAAACCGGCATCTCCTACGAAGAACCCTCTCCCAACTCCTTCTCTTTCAATTCCCCATATGGTGCCTGTCCAACCTGCAAGGGGCTGGGCCAGGTGTATACGGTGAGCATGCGCGCTGTGCTGCCCGACGAAAACTTAAGCATTAACGAAGGCGGCATTGCGCCGCTGGGCGGCGAACGGGAAGCTTATATTTTCCGCCAGGTACAAACCTTGTCCCGCAAGCATAAGTTTAGCCTCGACAAGCCGGTGAAAGACCTGCCGGAGCGGATCATCAACCTGCTGCTGTATGGCAAGGAAGCAGCCGATGGCAGTGAACTGCAGTTTGACGATGACGTGGACTGGAATACCTACCACGACGAGTTTGAAGGTATTGTAAACCAGGTAAAACGCTGGTTTGCTACCAGCACCAGCGAGGCCATACAACGCTGGGCCGAGGGCTTTATGGAACTGACCACCTGCCAGACCTGTAACGGCACCCGCCTGAAAAAAGAAAGCCTTTGGTTTAAGGTAGATGAAAAAAACATCGCAGAACTCAGCAATTTAGACCTGGTGCAGCTGATGCAGTGGTTTAACGGTATTGAAAAAAGGCTGTCGCAAAAGCAGAACGTGATCGGAAAAGAAGTGATCAAGGAAATCCGGGAACGCCTGCAGTTTTTGCTGGATGTAGGTTTGACGTATTTGACTTTAGATCGTGCTACCCGCACGTTAAGCGGGGGCGAGTCGCAGCGCATACGGCTGGCTACGCAGATCGGCTCGCAATTGCAGGGTATTACCTATGTGCTGGACGAGCCGTCCATTGGATTGCACCAGCGGGATAACCACCGTTTGATCAAAGCCTTGCAAAACCTGCGCGACATTGGCAACAGCGTGCTGGTGGTGGAGCATGATAAAGACATTATGCTGGCGGCGGATCACCTGATCGATGTAGGTCCTAAAGCGGGTTACCATGGCGGCAAGATCATGGCACAGGGCACGCCAAAGGAAGTATTGCAAAACAATACCCTAACGGCTCACTTCCTTAATGGCGAACGCGAAATTGCGGTGCCCAAAGAAAGAAGAAAAGGCAATGGCAAATGCATAGAAATCAAAGGTGCCAACGGTCACAACCTTAAAAACGTCAATGTCAAATTTCCGCTGGGTAAACTGATTGTGGTAACCGGTGTCAGCGGCAGTGGAAAATCTACTTTAATTACCGATACTTTATACCCGCTCCTGGCGGAGCATGCGTATGGATCCCGGGTGTCGCCGATGGAGTACAAGTCCATCAAAGGGCTGGAGCACGTCGATAAAGTCATAGAAATTGATCAAACGCCCATTGGCCGTACGCCCCGCAGCAATCCGGCTACCTACTGCGGCTTTTTTACCGAGATCAGAACCTTGTTTGCTTCGATACCAGAAGCCAAGATCCGGGGTTATAATGCTGGGCGTTTTTCCTTTAATGTAAAAACCGGCCGCTGCGATGTGTGTGAGGGCAGTGGTTTGCGTACCATTGAAATGAACTTTTTGCCGGATGTATATGTGCATTGCGAAAAGTGCAACGGCAAACGTTACAACCGCGAAACGCTGGAGATCCGTTACAAGGGTAAATCCATTGCCGATGTACTGGACCTGACCGTAGAGGAAGCCGTGGAGTTTTTCCAGGCCGTGCCTTACATCTACCGCAAAATTAAAGTACTGGAAGACGTGGGACTGGGCTATATCACACTGGGCCAGTCGGCTGTAACCTTAAGTGGGGGAGAAGCGCAGCGGGTAAAGCTGGCCACCGAGCTGGCTAAAAAAGATACCGGCAAAACCTTTTACATTTTAGATGAGCCTACTACCGGTTTGCACTTTGAAGATATTCATCACCTGCTGGAAGTATTGAACAAACTGGTGGACCGGGGCAATACGGTGCTGGTGATTGAACACAATATGGATGTGATCAAGGTGGCGGATCATATCATTGACCTGGGCCCGGAAGGCGGTTCCGGCGGCGGCGAAATTTTATTTGAAGGCACACCGGAAAACCTGTTGAAAGTAAAAGAAAGTTTTACTGCGCAATTCCTGAAAGAGGAACTGCGCAGTAGTAAATGAGTATCTCTTTACAGGCTCCAGTTACCATAAGATAAGCCAAACACGTTCATGATCAGGCTGGTTAGTATCCACCCGATCACTAAATAAACCACAATGGTCACTAAAATGGTTACCAAAAAGTAGCTCATCTGTTTATCGGCCGGCGTGTGTTTCAGCTTAGGCAAACCTATATACAACAGGTACAATCCGTAGATGCCGAATAAAGCGCCTAAAAAGGAAAGGGCAGGTAGAACCGCCAGCAGACCTCCTATCCAGGCAGGTGTAAAGGAGTAAGCAACCAGTTGGAGCGACCGGCCAAAGTTTTTTTCGGAGCCAAAGTTGGGTGCCAGGGCATCTATCACCATTGCTGTAATGAACACAGAGAGTAAGGCGCTTAAAAAGACGGTCAGCGCCTGGTAAAGACCCCAGTTAAAGCCCCGAACCCTGAAGCCCAAAAAGCTGGCGCCTACAAGGGCATAGCCTATAAAAGCGGCCAATGCCGCCGCTGCGGCTAAGGGCACCACGTAACCGGTAATGATTTTGCTGGTATCAGGTGTTTCTGTGTGGATGACTTCCCACTCCCGGGCAGGAGCCGTAATAATGCCTTTGGCACGTGCAATTAAATTCATAACAGTTTGTTTTGGTTGCTTAAATATAAACTATTATGAATATTTGAAAAAGGCAGGCACGAAAAATCCCGTAAAAGAACAGGGAGTGATTCGGTAAATCTTCATGAGCAGAACCAGTGGTTCCTTTCATCCGGATTATAAGATTACACCAATTTCCCTGAAATTACGGGATTGCGATAGTCAGTAAAAAGAATCGGTCTGTAAGTTTCCAGCAGGGCAGACAGAGAGTGGTTAATAAAATTTTCATTTAGCGTACTATAGGGAACGGATTTGGTTTTTTCAACCATTTAGGGTATTGAATTTTATTAAGTTCTCTGTCGCTTGCTGGAATATGTCTTTATTTAACAATGATCTTTCCGTGTTCAATGCCTTCATCATTTAAAAAAGCATCATACACGTATACGCCTTTCTTGAGATGATGAATGGTGTGCTTTTGCTTGTCTTTTAAAACCACCTGGTGCAGTAAGGTGCCCTCTACATCAAACACATAAAAATGTAAGGGTGCCGTGGTGTCTGCGCTCACCGTAATGCTGCCACTCCACGTTGGGTTAGGGTACAGCTTTACTGCATTTTTCTTAAAATGTAACAGGGGCTTTTGGTACCTGGAAGAGTCAGAGAAAGCAACAGAAGGCGTTGTTTTCTCAACCCGGTTGAAAGCACTCAAGGCTATTACAGATAACAGCATCAATGATGCGGTGGCAAATTTTTTTTTCATATGCATTTTAGTAGAAAGATGGACAACGCAACTGGCGTGCAGCCCGGCCATTCGGAGAGTTCCAGTCGTTTAATCTCCAGCCCATTTTTAAAATGGTTGAAAAGAAAGCATCGTTCTGCTTGGGATTACCTCTTTGTTCGTTAGTGGCCGGAAAACGGGTTTGAGCACGGTTGGGAACAAAGTTCTCGCGGTAGTGCAACTGGCGCGCCATAGCAGCTTGCTCACGTGATAAATACTTGTCAAACAAGTTAGCGTCAATATAATTGGTGCTAACATCATCAATATAGTCGGTAAAGGTTTTGCGGTGCAGCACTTCCATGCCAATATAGAGGTTGTCTTTGATGTAGTATTTGGCGCCAAAGCCCATGGGGATTTCAACCTGTGTTAATTTGTATTCTTTTCTGTCCGGGTATTCTGCCATGCCCTGTCCTTCCAGGTGCAGGGGCTGCAGGGGTACCCAGGTGCTGGTGCCGTTGGGCGCAAAGTACTGGCCTTTGGGGTTGAACTTAAAAGCGCCAACACCTATAATGCCATAAGGGCGCAGCTTGCCCTGCAGGCCATCGTATTGTTCAATAAAAACGGTAGGGTAAAATTCGGCTGCGATATAGGCTTCTAAAACATAAGACTGGAACTGCAGGTTGCGATCTTTTCTGTGTCTTTCATCACCACCTTTTTCTTTAATAATATGGTCATAACCTTCCAGTTTACCATGATTGATAGCGGCACGAAATCCTAGCCATTCTACAGGATAAACAGCCGCATAAACACCTTTGGCTATTTTGGTTAAAGGAAGGTTTAAATCTTTTACAAAGGTTTTTCCTTCGCCATAGGTACCCCCCAAATCACCTAAAAAGAATAAAGGTCCAATACCGAGACCTATTTCATATTTGCCATTGCCGGTGGTGATGGATTGGGAAAAGCCCTGTGCCGAGCAGAGGGATAGGCACAGCATGAGTACTAGTGTACGTACGCTAAGTACAGTTGTTCTCATAGAATTTTGGTTTTTGGTTTAAACAGGATTGGATAACGGTGCTAAAGTAGTTGATGGGAGACGATTATACAAACATATCGTAAATAAAGTTTAACAATCAATGGAAAGTACGTGCAGGTGGTTAGTAGATCTACGATTCTGCTTCTTTGAGCATGTAGATGTGTTCAATGCCATCTTCCAGATAGACTTCACTGATCTGAACAAAGCCCAATGACTCGTAAAATTTTTTCAAATACAATTGGGCGCCAATTTTAATGGGTACGGTGCCAAACAAGTTGTATACGGTTTGAATGGAATGTTGCATCAGTTGCCGGCCGGCGCCGGAGCGGCGTACAGAAGGCGAAGTAACCACACGGCCGATGGAAGCCTGCTCGTAAATAACGCCGGCTGGTACGATGCGGGTATACGCTACCAGTTTATTATCGTTAAATCCCAGAAAGTGATAGGACAACTGGTCTTTATCATCAGCGTCCTGAAAAACGCAATGCTGCTCTACGACAAACACTTCGTTGCGTAGCTGCAGCATGGCGTATACCTGGTAAGGACTTAACTCTTCGAACTTTTTCAACAGCCATTGAATTTGCATAGCGCAAATT
>JAEWAC010000249.1 GCA_023391895.1 Bacteroidota bacterium | reverse complement strand
AACATGGCCATCAACACTGCTATGGACCGGGCTGCTGCATGGACTCATCATCGAGGTGATCCTGCAGATATTAATGAAGGTCAGCGGAACTACAAGAATCGGAAGGAAAATGGCTAAAGTATATTTTTATACGCACCTGGTCGAGGCATTATAGAAAACCGATGCCAGCTAAAGCGTTTATATGTAACTGTAATGGTCTTAATAACACTTGCGTTAGTTCATTAATGCATTAGAGACCGAATGCAAACTTTATGGTTTACGTTTTATCTGTGTGCTAATTTCCTTGTTAAATAAAGTTTCTGCTGAGTGACACTGGCATCATCTTTTCGGCATTTTTTAAAACCTTTTTTATGACTGATGAAAGAAACCGGCAAGACCAACAAAGCAGATCCAGTTCCGACAACAACCGAAACGATGAGCTGGATGTAGATTTCATTGTAGTAGAGTATGATGTTACACCAGATGAAGCAAGGGAGGCTATCAGGGTATGTGGATGCAGCACACGGGTAGACATTGACAATTACATGAGAGGCCAGGGACGAACTGGTAGAAGTTCAGGCAGCCAGCGTGATGCAAGCAGGTAAAGTACCAGCCGCCAACCAAGTAGAAACAGGAACTGGCACTGATACCGGACCTGGAAGGTAAGCTGACTAAGGGATGAGCACAATCAAAAAACAAATAAGGTCACTTTTGTAGTGACCTTTTCCGATAACCTTTCAACCGTATTGGATATGCTTTTTCTGGAGGCATTGTTCTGGTTACTTCCCTTTAGCAACAGAAACAAACCTTTGGGAGCGCTACAAATTGAAAGCGTAGCGGTTATCATATATTAACATCAAAACAACAAGCGTTTTGGCGTAAGCAGTACACCTGAATACAGCAATCCGCTACCTGTATTATTTAGGATGCAGCTCGTCAATACTTTTTGAGCAATAAAATCTTCACTTCCCCTTTGTTATCTGCATCAGCTTTACAGGCCCATGCCTAACAAGTTTTTTTCCCTCCCTTTTTATAATGTGCATCTTATAATGTGCATCGCAATCCTGGCTGCCATTCTGGTAGTATGTCGTAATTACAGGCCTGCACCGTGCCTGCTTTTTTAAGCCACGGCACCATGATGCAAGTCTCCGGTACCTGCATGCCGTTTTCTTAGCCGGATGGCTAAGAATAGGAGCATACTACCACTTACCAAAGCAAAGATGCCAAACATAAAGGACAGGGTAAGGGCTCCCACCGCCGGGTTGATTAAAATAAGCAGGGAAAACACAATGGTGAGTACGCCTAAAACGATATACCATCCTTCTCCTTCAATTTGTTTACGAAGACGGGTCGCTGTTGCAATTTCCGCGATTCCAGCCATCAGTACCCAAAATGCAAACAGGTAAACCAACGCCATACCGGCAGCAAACGGATTGTAAATCACCAGCAGGCCTGCAATAAGGCTGAGGATGGCGGTCAATACATACCACCCCCAGCTGCTCATGGTCCTTCGTTCACTAACGGCAGCCACAATTGACAAAATACCACCTGCCAGCATATAAGCACCTAACAGGAGCACCAATGTGGTAAACGTAACTTCTGGCAGCAGTAAGGCCAGTACGCCCAAAATAACAGTAAATATGCCTCGCAGCAGATACACCCACCAGTAACGGCTTGCAGCTTGATTCATAACGGATGTGTTTGAGTGATGAAAGCTGATTCTGGCCTTAACAGAATAATTTATATGAAGAGCACAAAATGTTGAAGTTTACTTAGGGGAGCGCTCTGTAAAAGGGTCCCAAGAATTAAGCCACATCAAATGTTGGGCTTCCTTTAAATGAAACACCGGAAGATGAGCGAACCGGTAGCCGATGCTGTATGATATGTTCCTGAAAACTGCACAGTAACTGGCTTACAGAAAAAAACGCTACAACACCAAATATTGGGATTGATTATTGTGGTTTAAGTTTTTTAAAAATAACAATCTTCTTTTTTCAAGAAAGCGTTATTGAAAATTTGAGCGATCAAATGTATAGGGAGAAATGAGAAACTTTGTTGCACTTGTTTTTACACCAACGCCCAATGAAATCATGGCTATTTAACTCTGGGTTCGTATCCCGCACTATAGCAAAAGAAAGACAACACCCCTTCATTTAAAATCTATCAATGATGAAATTACTGGAATACCGCCTGCGCCCTAAAAGAGACTACCTGATGGTGGCGCCCTGGCAGGAGTTGTACGAACTAACCGAATACTGGAAAAAGGAGCTGGCTTTTTATGAAGAAGAGCTTCAGTTTTTTGATAACCTGGTTACCCTGTACGAAGGCCCGGATGGGGAAGCTCGGGAGTGGAGACAATTGCTGGACGATACCCGCTTGCAACTACGCAACCTGATGAACCAGGCCGATACCCACCTGGCACATTTAGAGAAAGTGATCCGGGATGCCGACCTCAGTGATGACGAACTTTTCAGAGAAGAGCACAATGTGCTGGAGGATAATATAAGTGCTTTTACCGGTGCTTTCAGGCAGCTCAAGCAAAAGTTGTTTAAAACCGTTGAACACAAAATACCACTACCTACTACCAATAATAAGTAAGCTGTAATAGGAGCGAAAAAATTTTATTCTATCGGATGAGTTAGCAAGTAGTTGAACCAGGCCATAAGCAATAAAAAATATAGATAATGTCCGGTGCACACGATGACCTAAATAGTAAGATAGATGGCTAAAGGTTGCTACGAAGTAGCAGGTCAGGCGTTCTTGAATTGACTAGCTGCTTGCAACCGAAAAAAGGAATCTGCCGATCTGCAAAAGCTTTTTCATTGCCTTTTGGTTGACTGCTTCAAATAGCAGTTAGTATAAGCCTGTTTTAAAATTTTACCTCACCTGCTCATTATAAACTGAAACAATGCAACTCGATAAATTCACCATTAAATCACAGGAAGCCATACAAAGAGCACAGCAATTAGCTATGGATATGGAACATCAGGCTATTGAGTGCGGTCACCTATTATTGTTTACGTCCTTCAATTTATTGATAGTAAAAACAACCAAAAGTTCAAATCCGCTGCCCGGTGAAGAATGAATTGTTACTTCCCCATTAAATAGCAAAGCCCTTGCCCTGATATTGGTTAGTCCAATGCCTGTTGTTTTTTTTGTTAAATCAAGTCCAACTCCATCATCTTTGATTTCCAGCAATAATTTTTCATCATCCTGTATGATTTTCAACTGAACTGTAGAGGCCTGAGCATGCCTGAGAATATTATTGAAATGTTCTTGTAGTATGCGGTAAATGATAAGCTGCAGCTTCTTCGGAAGTTTATTTTCATCCAAACCTTTTATATTCGTTATGATCTTGATCCCACTTGATTTTGTTATTGTAGACAGCAGCTCTTCCAAAGCTTCCTTCAATGTTGTCTTTTCCATGAAGGGCGTGGTCATGGAATGAGTTAAGCTTCTGATTTCATTTATTGCTGTAGATAGCATCTTATCTGCCTCAGGAATATATTTGTAGGACTCTGCGGCATCTTTTATAGCCATTGCAAGGTATAAATGGGCACTGGTCAAGATCTGGTTTACATTATCGTGTAATTCACGGCCAAGTTCCTGTCTTTCATTTTCTTCGGCTGTTATTACCGCCTCAGCGATTTCCTGCTGCCTTTCTATTCTTTCCCTTTCAAGCTTTTGCTCCAATAATTTCTTTTCCGTAATGTCGGTAAGGGCCAGCACGACACCAATTACATCTTTATCATCTTTTAGGACAGGGAACAGCCTAATAAAGAACCAGGCCGAAGTTTCATCCATTAGTAAGTAATTAGCTTCATAGCTGATCTGACTTCCGTTGACCGCTTCTTTTAACTTTTGGGCGAATAATACCTGCCTGTCTGCAGGCAAGTAATCCATGATATTATCCCCTGCTTTGGCAGCCTGGTGAAATACCTTTTCAATAAAGTCTGTCGCACGATGATTAAGAAGAAGGATATTAAACGCCGGGTCCAGTAATATATAAGCAGTGTCGGTATTATTAAATATAGTACGAAGGTTAGCTTCACTTCTTTCCAGGGCATCGCGGGTTAGCTTGTGTTCTTCGATTTCTTTCTTTAGTTGATCATTAATAATAGTCAGCTGCTGCGTACGTTCTGCTACTTTTTCCTCCAGTTCTTTATTTGCTTTGAAAATCTGGGACTTTGTCTGTTTAATTGCCGGCACTTCGATAATTTCCCAGTTGCCTTTCCTTATTGCCACTGCGACTTCATGCACCTGGGATACATCAAAAACGGCCTGTGCATCACATTTAGCAAGTGGGTAAGTACAAAGAACAATCATGCGCTTTCCTTCCAGTGTTTTATTCAACTTTCGCTCGTAGTCAATAAAATCTTTCCACACTTCACGCTCAAGCCAGGCCTCATTGCCGTTCACCCGCATTCCATCGAACCCTTTCTCCAACGAGTCTTTCAGCTTTTGATACCAACCATTAATTACAATATCCGGAACAAAGGTGTTGTCCTTCAGGTACCATTCGGCATGCCGTAGTATTTTAATTTGCTGTTTTCTTTCATACATTTCCAAATCAGGAACTGCATGCCGTAAAGCCGCGTCTGCCTCCTCAACGCTTAAGGGGTCGGAAACGATCCAAAGGCAATATTCATTATTTTCCAGCCCGGTCTTAAAATAAGGAACCAGAATCTGGAGCAAATCTTCCTTCGATTCAAAGAAGTTACAGAAATGTGTCCCCCAGGAAAGGCCATCCAAAATATCTATCCCGGAATCCCGAAGCTCAGGATGCATGTTTCTATGTTCTGATTTGCCTGGCATGAAAAGGAATTAATTTAAACAAATCAATAGTTGCTTATCAGTTGATGGCTGTTTAAGCTTCACAGAAGGTGAAAAAACGTTCTGCCTCTTTTCCGATGGCAGCACAAGTTTAGCATACCACCCCTATCGATGTAGTCCTACACTGACCAGGCTCTCGATGGTGCCAGTTATTGAGTCAAAGTCTTAACTGCCATTATATCTAAAACCATTTATAAAAAATAACAATGTTCCATTAACGCCACCGTCGACACTGCTTTTAAAGCCTGCTTCCTCTTTTGCGCAAGGAAGCGTGGGCTAATAGTATGAGTAAAGCTAGAAAGCATTTCAAGACGCAACAACTGCCAATGCCTACGAGTTATACACATTTGTTTTATAATGATTTATCAAAACATTAGTGATAGTTATGTGCAAAAGTCTAAGTGACTGCTACATTCACATTAACTGAACGTATGAAAATCCATATAAAAATCAAATTGTTCTTCATCGCGAATGAAATTTTCCATTTATAATCAAAACCGGAGACAGTCTTATTCTACATACTTTAAAAAACACTACAAGTGGTCTCATAAATAATTTTCAATCATCTAACTGCTGGGCTTTTTAGTTGATTTTAAAGGTAAATTCTTTAAACCTCAGCAATAGCAGGGGGTATTTTATGGGACCAGTTCAAGGCATTTTTAGTTTTGAATATTAAGGTTGTTTTCCTTTTAACCTTTTACGTTTTTCACAAATTCACCTTCGCTTTGCAAAATCCTGCAGTGTTAAGCAGTTTCTAAACGGCTGCTGGAATTTGGTAAGGGAGCGACCTCTTTGGTCTCAGGACCGGCTTGGGAATCTTCCGCTTTAAGATGGTAAAATCGCAGAGCATCGAGATTTATTGCAAGAGCTAGTGGGCCAAATCATAGTGGTCATGCCATGCCTGACGCTCCTAAATAACTTGAAGCTCAGTCTGGGAAAGGAAAAGTAGGTAAAGGTTTTTGATTGCAAAAAATAAGATACTGTAAATCAAAAGTTTCAACTATTGCTTTCTCTGGCCTTAACCTTGTATAGTATAAAAGAGCCGTGATTTTTAATTGTACGCTTATTTTTTTACTGAAGTCTGAAGTTCGCTATGGATTTTATAGATTACTACCAAGTCTTGGGCGTGGATAAAAATGCTTCGCTGGAAGATATTAAAAAAGCTTACCGAAAGCTGGCCCGGAAACATCACCCTGATGTTAATCCCAATAATGAGGAAGCCAAGAAAAAGTTTCAACAAATTAATGAAGCTAATGAAGTACTGAGTGACCCGGAAAAACGCAAGAAATATGACCAGTACGGAAAAGACTGGAAGCATGCGGAGGAGTTTGAAAAAGCACGGCAGCAGCAACGACAGCGGCAATATACTTATTCTGAGGAGCCTGACGGATTTGGTGGCACCTATACGGAAGGCGACTTTTCGGAATTCTTTGAATCGCTCTTCGGACGAATGGGTGGAAGACAGGGACGGAACGTAAAGTTCAGAGGAGAGGATTACCAGGCGGAACTGCACCTGCCGCTTCGGGCGGCTTATTCTACACATCAGCAGACGATAACAGTAAATGGAAAAAATATACGGATTACCATTCCGGCGGGCATTGAAGATGGGCAGAAGATCCGATTGAAAGGGCATGGCGGACCCGGTGTAAATGGCGGGCCTAACGGCGACCTATATATTACCTTTCATCTTGAAGAGGATCCGCAGTTTAAACGCCTGGGAAATGACTTATATGTCACCGCAGAAATAGATTTATACACAGCTGTTTTGGGCGGAGAGACAACTGTAGATACGTTAAACGGAAAAATTAAATTGAAAGTTCCTGCTGGGACACAAAATGATACAAAAGTTCGGGTCAAAGGCAAAGGATTCCCGGTATATAAGCAGGAAGGGCAGTTTGGTGATTTATATGTTACCTATAAAGTCAAAATACCTACAAGTTTAACGGAAAGGGAAAAAGAATTATTTACCGAACTATCTAAATTAAGATGAGCCTTATGCAAGAAGAACATTTAATACTAGTTCATGAGCTGTGCATATATCATAATGTAGAATTAAAGTTTATCCATTCGTTGCAAGAGCATGGCCTAATAAAACTAACTAACGTAGAGGAAAAAAGTTTTATCCCATTTTCGCAACTTCTGGAGTTGGAAAAAATGATCCGTTTACATTACGATTTAGATGTAAATGTTGAAGGCATTGATGTGATTCATCATTTAGTAAAAAAGCTGGAAGATGCTCAAAACGAGATTGGCAGACTAAAGATTCGATTAAAGTTTTATGGAGAAATGGATTGATCGCATTTTAAATTTAATATATAATTTATATCTGTGGACTAAGTTGCACTTAGCTGGAGTTCATCGTTATTGGCTTGTTGGTGCGGCACTTTATATATAAATGCTTTGATAAGGCTTATCCAGATGGTAGTAAATAAAATACTAAGAATTGAAACCGCTATAACTAGTTTTAAAATATCAGAGCTGATGAGTTTCATTTGGTAGGCCAGCAGACAAATCACCAGGCTCAACTCGCCGACATTGCATAACAGCGCACCGGAATAAATACTGTTGCGCCAGCTGTATTTCAATAGCCGGAAGCACAGGGCAGAGATCAGGTTTTGAAACACTACCAGGAAACCAAGCAGCATTAGTATAACCCGGAGGTTGGGCAGAAAAAAGTCTAAGTCTAACAATAAACCCAAGTATACAAAAAAGATTGCCATAAAAAAGGTACGAAAAGGATACAGGCCATGTTCGATCCAATTAAAGGCCCGGATCTTTTTCACTAAGATCCCTGAGGCAAAGGCCCCTAAAGATGCGCTAAGCCCTAAATGGCCACTAAGTACGGCCAGGCCAAAACACATCATTAAACCGAGGAAAAGTTGGAGGTCATGATCCTGCTGGATTGTATTTTCCCAGGGAACGGTGATTTGCTCGATTTTACTTACCCGAATAATTAACCAGATGACAAAAAAAGTAGCGCCTAAGGTCTTTACAATCTTCCAGATACTAACGCCCTGTCCGCCGATGAACTGCAACGAGCTTAAAAGCGGAGCAAAAGCTATGTCTTGAATCACCAATACGGATAAGATCAAAATGCCAAAATTGGTCTTAATCGCATGGTTTTTCAGAAGATACTCACTGGCAACAGAAGTACTGTTCAGCATTAAGATGAACGCTAAAACAAGAGCTGTAACCCTAGGTAAGTCAAAAAAGTATACGCCTAAAAATGCAGCCAGAATACAGGTGGTTGACTTTAGTACTTGGAAGGTAACAGGCCTCCACATAAAGCGCGAATCTTGGGGCCACTTTAGTTCTATGCCTAAAAAGAACATATACAGTATGATACCCACTTCGCCAACCAATTCTATCTGGTGTAAGTCCTCAATAACACGTAGAAAATGGGGTCCCAACAAAATACCTGCAAGGGTATAAGCTATGAGATAAGGTTGATCTAGCTTTCTTAACAGGAGAATCAGCAGTGAGATGACTGTTGTTAAAACTCCTAACTTGAATAAAAACGCCTCCATTTCTATCCATCTTAAGTGTAATCGACTCGATTTGCCCTGACAGTTGTGAGATTTTTTAAATAATCAAAAGGGAAACGGCGTAACTATATAATGCTGCCGCCGGGGGTAGTTCATCCAGCATTTTTTTCTTTTCCAAAGGTAGTGATTCCAGGAAAGTTTGCATGGATGTACGACCATAGCAGTACCTGCCATTGTGGGTTCGATTGGTGTTATATCCCTGTATCCCAGCCTCCAGATCTACTTGCAGCTGCTGTAGCGATTCATAGATCTTCTTTCTAAAGGCAATTGCATAGAATTCATCCTGAATGGTGCGACGGAACCGTTCACAATTGTCGTTTGCCTGCGGATGTCTGGCCTTAGTTCAGGAATGATCAACATCTTCCAATGCCAGGTAAAGTTCATATTCGTTATTGTCTCTTGTGCCACAAAGCTCCGTCCCCTGTCGGTAAGAATACAAAGCAAAGGAATCTGGTGCTTTTCAAAGAAAGGCAGTACTTTATCATTGAGCATATCGGCAGCCACCAGTGCATTCTTGCGGTCATAGTCTTTGGCAAAAGATACTTTGATGTAGGTATCAATAAAGGTCTGCTGGTAGATCCGGCCCACACTTTTCACCAGTAACGGCTTGCAGCATGATTCATAACGGATGTGTTTGAGTGATAAAAACTGTTTCTGGCTTTAACAGTAGAATTTGATCAGCAGGTCCAGGGTTCGAGTCCCTGCGGTGTCATTTTCTTTTAATAAAAAGGGAGAACCTATACAATACATTGCTGCAAGTGTGGCTAAACTGCTCTACTGAAGCCTGATGAATAACCTGGCATCTGATTATCTTTCAACTGCATTGCCATCAATGCCGCACCTGGCAGCCATGCTTTGAACGCTGAATAGAAATCTCCTCCCTTGCCTCCCGCTCAACCGGGCAGGCACCCGGGGGCGAGGCCTATAGATTTTTAAAAGAGCGGCTAACTATTAAAGCATTTGACTGATTTCTTTAAAAGCCTATACGCGACCATTCAACCAATCGCGCATTCAACTTTTCAACACATTCAACTTATCAACTTCATCAAAATCCCATATATCTTTCCAAATCTGTGAAATCCTTTTATCAATCTGCGAAATCCGCGATAAAAAAATCCCGCTCTTGGGAGCGGGATTCTGTTCTATAGGGAAAATATCGTTTAGCGCAGGTCTACTACTTCTACACCCGGGAACTTCTTTTTGTCAAACACAAACTCTGCATCAGTAACCGCAGCGGTTGGCTTTAAGGCATTGATGGTATAACTGTAGCGGTTGCCGGTTTTTTCCAGGAACCGGGCGCTGTAAATGGTTTTAGCGGCCTTGTCCACCAGCACATAAATTTTATGGAACGGACGGGTTTTGTCTACCGGCGTCAGCTCAATTTCCTGTACGGTTTTGCCGCCCATATTTTTCTCACCATTCAGCTTGTACAAAAAGTCCTTATCATAAAAGTTGGTGAATAACTTTTGCGGCGTCATGGCACCACCGGTAAGGTCTACACCCGACACAGTTACTTCATTGGCACTTTTATCGTAGTTCCAAGAGGTTCTACCATCAGAAAAAATTTCCATTCCAGCCATGCTCACGCGGTAGCGGTTGCCCTTCATGGTTACGGTACCTTTTTTAGAAGAAAGCACTTTACCCTGTGCGTTTTCTACCTGGTAGGTAAAGTTGGCTTGCGGTGCTTTATAGGTTTTGAATTTGGCACTTACGGCATCTAAAATTTTCTTGGCATCGGGGTCGTTCTGAGTAGGGTTTTTAGTTTGTGCATGGACGCCGAACACGACCAAAGCCATTACTAAAAAGGAGTATACTTTTTTCATTAACATTGATTGTTTTAGGTTCTAAAAACCGGCTGTAAAGATAGCCATTGTCGCTGGTTAGATTCAACTTATGTACCGATGTTTAACAACTCATTGTTTCTTAACACTAGCTTAGATTTTCCAGGTATTCCAGCAATTCAGCTTCGGTTTTTATTAACACTTCCCTTGCTTTACTGCCCTGGTTAGGGCCTACCACACCGGCCGCTTCCAGTTGGTCCATGAGGCGTCCTGCACGGTTGTAACCCAGTTTCATGCGGCGCTGGATCAGCGAAGTAGACCCGATCTGGTTTTGTACAATCAAACGGGCGGCATCTTCAAACATCGGGTCGCGGTCGCCGGCGTCAAAATCGCCGCCTTTTTCCAGCTCCTTTTCATCCACATATTCCGGCAGCAAAAAGGCCTGCGGATAACCCCGCTGATCGGCTATATGGTCTACTATTTTTTCTACTTCCGGCGTGTCTACAAAAGCACACTGCAGGCGCACAATTTCGCCGTTATAAGAGATCAGCATGTCGCCTTTACCAATCAGCTGCTCGGCACCGCCGGCATCCAGAATGGTGCGGGAGTCAATCTTGGAAGAAACCTTAAAGGCAATACGGGCCGGGAAGTTGGCTTTGATGGTACCGGTAATAATGTTCACCGACGGGCGCTGCGTAGCAATAATCAGGTGAATACCTACCGCACGGGCCAGCTGGGCCAAACGGGCAATGGGCATTTCTACTTCTTTACCGGCCGTCATGATCAGGTCGGCAAACTCATCCACCACCAATACAATAAACGGCAGGTACTGGTGGCCTTTTTGCGGGTTGAGCCTGCGCTTGGTAAACTTCTCGTTGTACTCTTTAATATTGCGGGCACCGGCTTCTTTCAAAAGGTCATACCGGTTGTCCATTTCAATACAAAGCGCATTGAGGGTATGGATCACTTTTTTGGTGTCGGTGATAATGGCTTCGTCCTCACCGGGCAGTTTGGCCAGAAAGTGCTTTTCAATATGACGGTATACACTCAACTCCACCTTTTTAGGGTCGATCAGCACAAACTTTAATTGAGAGGGGTGCTTTTTGTACAGCAGCGAAACCAGGATGGCATTCAACCCTACCGATTTACCCTGGCCGGTGGCTCCCGCCATCAACAGGTGCGGCATGGTAGCCAGGTCGACAATAAAGTTGTCGTTATCAATTTTTTTACCAACGGCTATGGGCAGGCTGTGCGTATTGTGTACAAACTTTTCGGAAGACAGCAGGGTACGCATGCTCACCACCGTTTTCTTTACGTTGGGCACCTCAATACCAATAGTACCCTTACCCGGTATGGGAGCAATGATACGAATACCCAATGCGGCCAGGCTAAGGGCAATGTCATCTTCCAGGTTTTTGATCCGCGAAATACGGACACCCGCAGCCGGCACAATTTCGTACAAGGTAACGGTGGGGCCTACAGTAGCGCTGATCTTTTGAATGGTGATATCGTAATTCTTCAGCGTGTTGATGATCTGGTTTTTGTTGGCCTCCAGTTCGGCGGGATCCTGTACAATTCTTTCGCTGCCATGGGCTTCCAAAAGATCAATGCCCGGGTAGCGGTAGTCCCTTAAATCCAGCGTGGGCTCGTAAGGCGGCAGGTCGGCATAGGTTTTTTCAGCCACTTCCTCTGCCGGCACCTCTTCCACCGTTTTGATTTCCAACTCCAGGCTGTCGGCAGGAGTGGGTGGTATCACGCTGATCTTGCGGGGCGGCGGAGGTGGCGGCGGCACGGCGGCTATCATTTCCGGTTGCGGCATTTCCGCTACCGGCGGCTCTTCCCTATCAATGGATTCTTCTATAAAACCCGTGTTTTCTTCCTGGTGCATCAGGTCGTTTACCACGGCACTTTCTACAGGACCTATCTGCATGATGGGCAGTTCTTCCGCTAGCGGCTCTTCTTCTCTGACAATAATTTCAAACTCCGGCCCTTCTTTTTCTTCCGGCTGGTTATACTTCATCTCACCGGCACCATTCAGCTGATTGCCTTTTTTGGCATACAGGTCGTTGATGCTGACATTGCTTAAGGCAGGCTCCGTGTTTTCTTCTTCTTCCTCCTCTTCCACTTTTGCTACCGGAGCAGCCACTTCAGCCTCCTCAGATTCTTTGGCAGCGGGCAAAGGTCTTAGCCTTTTTTCCGGCAGATTGAAGGTGGGGTTGAACTGCCAGATGAGGTAACTGCCGGCCACCACCAGTAATAAGGCGGCCGTACCCACGGTACCCAAAAAGTTGTTCAGCCAGTTTTCTATCATCATACCTACCCTGCCACCAAAAGGAAAGCCGGTACCATCAAAAAGAAAGGAAAAACAAACCGAGGCAATCAGCAACCCGATGGTTACATAACGCAGGTTGCGCCAAATGGAAAACACTTTCCGGTCAAACAGCAGGTTGATGCCTACCACAAAAAAGAAAGTGCAGAATAAAAATGAGGCAATGCCAAAGCCGTTCCTGATCAGGTTGTGCGACACATAGGCCCCCAAACGGCCCAGCAGGTTATACACCTTGCTTTCGTTATCCAGCAAGTAACCCAGGCCTTTGTTCTGCACTTCGGACTGGTCTTCCTGCCAGGTAAAAAAGTAAGAAATAAAGGCAATAAACAGGAAAATAGACATGAGCAGGGATACGGTACCAATGATCTTCCAGGTACGTTCATCCTGTGCCAGCTTTTTCAGGTCAACTTTTTCTTCTTTGTCTTTTTTAAATTTTTCAAGGGTAGCTGCACTCTTCGCCTTCGCCTCTTTTACAACCGGCTTTTTTGGTTTTTCCGGCTTTTCTGCTACGGCTGCAGGCACGGACGGAGTGGATTTTTTAAGCTTGTTAGCCATAAAAACAAAGATAATAATCGCCATCCTCAAATTAAGGACGATGGCCTGCAACGCTTAAAAAATAATTTTATTTTCTAATAATGGCAATTACCAGTAAAAGCCAGGCAATTACAAACAGCACCCCTCCTATGGGTGTAATGATGCCAATGCCCGACACCCCTACTTTATTCATGGCTTTAAAGGATGCCAAAAGGTAAAGCGAGCCGGAAAACAGCACAATGCCGGAAAGAAACAAGATACCGGCCCAGTTCAGCAGGCTGCTGGGCATCCGCTCGTACAAAACACCAACAAACAGCAGGGCAAAGGCATGGTACATCTGGTATTGCACCCCGGTCTGATAGGTATTGACGGTTTCGGGGCCCACCAGCTGTTTTAAACCATGAGCGCCAAAAGCTCCCAGAACAACACCCAGACCTGCCAGAATACCACCCAGACTCAAATATAATTTATGCATGACAACTTATGTATAATGAAAAATCTTACTAATTAAACCGTCTAAAGATAACTGATCCTCCGTGGCGGTAACGGTAGCCTGCCGGTAATAGATTTTGCGATCAGCGTATTTTTTGGCAATATAAGACAGCAACTGCTCATTACTCAGGTCTTTGAGCAAGGGCCGGGCCTCCCGCTCCTTCAGCAGGCGGCCGTACAAACAGTCTACCGAGCAGTTGATCCACACTACAATACCATTTTTCTTCATGTACTCAATGTTATTGTAAAAGCAGGGTGTGCCACCACCGGTAGCCATCACAAATTCTTCATGGCTTTCCGTGAGCATGTGCAGTACCTCCTTTTCCAGCAGGCGAAAGTACTCCTCTCCTTCCTGGGCAAAAATATCGTTGATGGATTTTTCTTCCTTTTCTTCAATCTGGTGGTCCAGGTCAAAAAAAGGTAAACCCAGCTTTTCGCCCAGCTGACTGCCCCAAAAGGATTTACCGCTACCCATAAAACCGACTAAAAAAATTTTCATAGTATAGTTGATATTTTACAGTTTGATCAGCTGAGGAGCTGACGATATATACTTATCAACTCATCAACGTATCAACGGTGACAACTATTATTTAAAAGCATTCAAACCTGTAACATCCATACCGGTAATCAGCAGGTGCACGTCATGAGTGCCTTCGTACGTAATCACACTTTCCAGGTTCATCATGTGGCGCATCACGCTGTATTCGCCGGTTATACCCATACCGCCCAGCATCTGACGGGCGTCGCGGGCAATGTTGGTGGCAATTTCACAACTGTTTCGTTTGGCCATACTAATCTGTTGCGGCGTTGCCCGTCCTTCGTTCATGAGCACGCCCAGCCGCCACACCAGCAACTGCGCTTTGGTGATCTCAGTGATCATCTCCGCCAGCTTTTTCTGCTGCAGCTGAAACCCGCCAATGGGCCGGTCAAACTGTATGCGTTCTTTGCTGTACCGCAAGGCGGTATCGTAACAATCCATAGCCGCACCCAGTGCCCCCCAGGCAATACCATAACGGGCTTTACTCAAACAGCTCAATGGGCCTTTTAAGCCTTTTACGCCCGGCAGTATATTTTCCTTAGGCACTTTTACATTGTCAAACACCAGCTCGCCGGTGGCAGAAGCCCGCAGGCTCCATTTGCCATGCGTGGTGGGGGTACTAAAGCCTTCCATGCCTCTTTCCACTATCAAGCCCCGGATGTCGCCGGCTTCATCTTTGGCCCACACCACCGCTACCTGGCTATAGGGTGCATTAGAAATCCACATTTTACTGCCGTTAAGCACCACATGGTCACCGGCATCCTTGAAATTACTCAGCATGCCGGCCGGGTTGCTGCCATGGTCGGGCTCGGTAAGGCCAAAACAGCCCAGCCACTCGCCACTGGCCAGCTTGGGCAAATACTTCAGGCGCTGCTCTTCGCTGCCATAGGCATAAATGGGAAACATAACCAGGGAGCCCTGCACCGAAGCCGTGGATCGTACACCGCTATCGCCCCGCTCCAGTTCCTGCATCATCAACCCGTAGGAAATGTAGTCCAGCCCGCCGCCGCCATATTGTTCCGGAATGGTGGGCCCAAAACAACCCAGGTCGCCCAGTTGCTTTACAATCTGCTGCGGAAACTCGGCCCGCTGTGCATAATCTTCTATGATGGGGGATATTTCCTTTTTTACATAATTACGTACCGTGTCGCGAATTAGTTTCTGCTCATCGGTCAGTAATTCGTCTACTCCATAATAGTCGGGTGACTGAAACAAATCTGTTGCCATAATCGGTTTTTTGGGTAATCGGCCGGAAAAATTGATTTCGGTCTGTTGCATCAAAACGGATTGAAATATAAGCGTTTTTGTTGCCAACAACAAAGCACAAAACAAGGTTTCGGACTAGGCAAATGTAAAACTAAACGGCATGCGACCCCATTAGTAAAAGTGGAATGGATATAATAATTTGGCACTTTAAACCGGATTATGAAAAAGATCATTTTACTGCTGGCTGTTGTGGTTACATTTTGTGCCGCTTTTACCAAGCCCCAAACATCGCAGCGCTTTACACTATCAACCCAAGACACCACTCCTGCCGAAGTAATGAAACAATACTGGCTGGTATTTTTGCTCAGGGGCCACAACCGCTCGCAGGACAGCTTGACCGCCGCCCAGATACAGGAAGGTCACCTGGCTAACATTAACCGGCTGGCCCGCGAAGGCGTGATTGTAATGGCCGGCCCTATGGGTTATGATAAGGATTTGAGAGGTATCCTGATCATGGATGCCAAAGATTCGGCTACGGCTGCCGGTTATGTAAAAACCGATCCGGCGGTGATTGCCGGTCGCCTCCGGTTTGAAATCCATCCCTGGTGGACAGCGAAGGGGAAATATGAGTTTAAGTAATACTTTGGTTAAATAGAAGGGCGTTTGAGATATTTTAGACATAAATGTTTGGGGAAGCCAACTTCTTTAAAAACCCATAGTAAGGTGGGTAGATAAGAAAGCTTTGCATATTGAACTATTGTAAACCAGTTCATTGCCGAGAAAAGAAGTGCTTATATTAACGAGTTAGCAGCAACAAGTTCAAAACTGCAGAATTGGATAGATTTTACTTTTATTATACGATGCTATTAACGTTACTTGCAGCAGCAGGATGCGATATGAACAAAAGTAAAGTGTCAGAAAACCAAACCGCTTTAAAAGGTACTTGGCAGGTGGTTTCAGTGGTTGAGCCAGATTGTAAACGTTGCTCTGAACATTGGCCAAGACGTAAGTTTATGAATCATCACTTAAATAAGGGGGACTTCTTTGACTTTTCGAAAGACGAATTGACATTTAGGCCAAATGCGGAGAAAATTGTTCATAAGTACAACTATAGGTTCAACGATGAAAGTTTTGAACTCCTTGGAGATGATTGGATTTGGCCAATCAATTTAAAGCAGGTAGCATCTGATACGTTACTTATCACCTTAGGGCAAAGTGTGCTACCTGATACCGGGACTCTACTAGAACATCATGATATGTATGTCACCTTATTGAAACATTGACCTTTAAAGGGAGCAGGAATAAGACAGTAGTACTCCATATAATTCAAGCTTCTGAAACACTTGCTCCCCTAGCAGCAATCCGACCCCCTTTTTCCTCATGTTTCATGAAACATGCTTTGTATCATAATTAACTGAAGTACTGTCAATGTCTATAAT
>JAEWAC010000197.1 GCA_023391895.1 Bacteroidota bacterium | reverse complement strand
CGCCGTTTATTTTTACCTGCACTTTCAGTATAACGGCTGGTTTACTTTTGCGGTGCTGGCCATGCTGTATAAAATGCTGGAGCAGCAAAAAAGCAACCAGTTCGGAAACACTGTTTTTTTACTGATGAACGGCGCCTGTATACCCGCCTATTTTCTTTCAATGCTGTGGAACCCGCTCACTGTGCTGCTGAACATTATAGGCGGCGGTGCTGCCTTTTTGCAACTGATCGCTTTGTATTATTTATGCCACAATGCCAAGTCTTTAAAAACCCATAGTGGCTGGATACGGCTACTTTTTATACTGGCCCTGGTAGCGTTTATAGTGAAAAACCTATTGCAGTTTGCTAGTGCTTTTCCTTCTGTTGCATTGATGGCGTACCATCACCGCAGCTTTGTCATCGCCTATTTGCACCTGGTATTGCTGGCATTTATTTCGCTTTTTGCTTTTGCTACCGCTTTTCAGTTCTTTGCCATCCGGAGCACTCCTGCCCTTAAAACCGGGCTGCTTTTCTTTTTGTTCTCCTTTGCATCAACCGAACTGTTATTAGTGGTTTCTTCCATCGGAAATATAGCAGGCTTTACCCTTCCTTTTTATACCATCCAGCTTTTAGTCTGCAGCCTGTTTTTTCCTGCGGGACTGACCGTTATCAGCTATAACATTAACCAGCAATTAAAAAGCAACAAGTTGTACAGCCGGTCACCAGTTAAGTACAAGAAGTTGAACGCATAAATACTTAACAGAGGGCCAGAATTGGCAAAGAGTCAGGACGTTTAGCAAAATGAAAAAAAAGCGAATTCTGGGCTTGAAAACCACCAGCCGTACTAAGCCCTGCTTAGATAACTTTGGTAAAAATATGGCTGCCGCAGAAAGTAGTAAACTTTTTCAAAATCCCATATGCTTTATCATTAAATGCCGGAATCAAACCAATAGCTTTACAGTCAATGCAGTACTTGGCGGAGTCGTGGACATATACAGAAAAGTTTTAAAAACCCATATGGCCGAACGACATCAAACCGTATGTATTTAAAGTCTTATGAAAACAGGTACAACGGAAAACCAGACTAGTATTACCTGAGTTGAATGCTCCATCTGCCAACTCTTTCAATTCCCCATATACCAGGTAGTTCACATGGCTATATATACCTAAGCAGGATTTCAAAACTTTACAAGTCCTAAGTTTCAAATGCGCTGCAACTAACAAAGGTTACTCTTTCTCCCGCACTGCATGGAGCGAAAAAGTAACCTTTGTGCCAGCTGCTGGCATGAGGTTTTACAGATCTTTTTTGCTGAAGGAACGAACCGCCAGCAGTATGGGTGCGGCAATCCAAACCAGCATAATACCGAGGGTGTAGAACAAGCCCAGATGGCTGCCGAAAAACTCTTTATAAGTAGCGCCTGTATACCCCATCAGCGCACTTACGTCCATTTGCAGCATCAGGAAAATGCGGCCCAGGTCAATGGGGTTTAAAGAAGACAGCAAAAGCGTTAACTTTTCCAGCGGATAATCGCTAAAAGCAAACAATACCAACAACACCAGCCCGTCGTAGATCAGGGCAAAATAAAACCAAAGCATCAGTGCAATGCCTATGCCCCTGGCTTTGTCTTTGGATTTTACAGAAGCCAGAAAAGCAATGGATACAAACACCAGGGTCAGCAAACTGCCAATGAGCAACAATCCCAGCCCGATATTGTCAAACTGGTAAAAAAGCACCGGCAAGCCCACGCCTATGAAAAAAGCCGCTACCAGCGAGGAACTAATGCCCAGATATTCGCTCATCAGCACCTTTTTACGACCGATGGGTTGGGTCAGCATTAGCTCTACAAACTCATAAGAGTTGTACCAGTGTATGGTGGAAAAAACCATGCTTACCAGGGGCACCACAATCAGAACAATATTTAACAGGCTGAGCATGGCCTTGCTGCTGTTTTCTTCCATCTGAAACAAACTCATAGACACAACAAACAGGAAAAGCGCATACGCCAGCATTACCTTATTGCGCAGGATGTCGTATAAAACGTATTTTGAAATCTTTAGCATGGCTCAATAGTTTATTTAGCGATTTTAAAATAAGAAACCTCTTTTTTATGCAGGCCATGCTTCATGTGCCAGGCAATGGCTTTGCTGAGCTTTCCCTCACCGGTTTCTGCTCTTAATTCGTTCATAGTTTTAAAAAATATCAGGCGGCCTTCCTGCAGGTACAGCACGTCGGTGGTCAGTTCTTCCAGGTCGCTTAATATGTGTGAGGTAATTAAGATCAGTTTTCCTTTTTCTTTTTCCGCCAGGATCTTATCCTTCAAAATTTCAGACGAAAGCGGGTCCAGGCCAGCGGTAGGTTCATCCAGGATCAGCACATCGGCATCAAACAAAAAAGCCAGCGCCGCACTTACCTTTTGCCGTGTACCGCCCGATAAGGAACGCATGGATTTGTCCAGAAGAGTATCCAGTTTGTACTTGTAATACAGTTCTTCATCCCACTTTCGCTCGCCCTGCCGGATGTTGCGTATCATTTCAAACAGCTGCCCTATTTTCATATTATCGGGATAGCGGCCAATCTGCGGCATGTAGCCAATATGGCGGCGGTAATCCACCTTTTCATCAATCGGCACCTCGTTGAAATAAATGCGGCCACTATCGGGCTTTACCAGCCCCAGAATGCTTTTGATCAAGGTGGTTTTTCCGGAGCCGTTGGGGCCAATCAGCGAAATCACCTGACCTTGCCGGAAGTCGGCACTGATACCCTGCAGGGCATGAAGCTTTTTAAAATGCTTTTCTATTTTATCAATCCTGATCATAATGGTAATGGTTTCATTAATGGCTGGTCGTCTACCAGGTTTTCGGGGGTCAGGCTGGGAATGGCTTTTTCCGCCTTGTCCAGCAAAGACACCATAAAACTCCTGAGCAACACCACCGAATTTTCGTTTTGTTCAATGATCATTGAGTACATACTGACGGGATGATACGGCACGTCGCCTATTTTATCGCGGTTCATATCATACCCTTCATACTTATCCCAGTAGTTGTTATAAAACCGGTTCAGCATCATGGTACCATTGGTGGCCACGTCAAATGTGTTGGCAAAAAAGTTATTGTGATGAAACTCATTTTCGCTGCAGCTGGCCTGCACCTTCATAGCCCAACCATTGCTTTGAAAAACGTTGTGGTAAACATCAATGCGCAGCGTGCCTTCCATCAAAATACCCATGGTGTTTTGAATGAATTTATTGTTGATGATGCGGCTGTCTGTAATTTCTTTCAGCAAAAGGCCATAGGCCGCGGCGCCCCAGTTTTGTTCAAACGTATTGCTGTGCATCAGCACCTTTTTAGAATACATAACGGCCACCCCGGCTCCATTGTTCTTAAAGGTATTGTTCAGGTAAGCGTTTTCGTGAGAGAACATAAAGTGTAAGCCATAACGAATATTCCGGGTGCTGAAGTTGTCTTCTATGATAGAATGGGTTACAAACTCAAAGTAGATGCCGTCCCGGTGTCCTTCAATATGGTTATCGCTTACCAGCATATTATTGCACTTCCACAAGTGAATGCCGTTACCGGAATGTTGTTCTGAGGTGGCAGCACTTTTAATGGTATTGTTACGAATGATCACATGCGAAGCATTGGCTACATGTATGGCAAAAAAAGCGTTTTGGATGGTATTGTTTTCAATGATCATGTAAGAAGCATCAATAACCTTTAAAGCAGCATAATCGTTCATGCTGGAATAACCGGAGTTGATAAAGGTGATGCCCTTTACCAGTACATCGTGCCCGGTAACGGTCAGCAACTCCTCTTTGCCCCGCCCGTCCAGCACCGGGTTGCCCACACCAATCAGCCGTATGGCTTTATCAATAATAATATTGCCTTCTTTATAGGTTCCTTTTTGCAGCAGTATGGTATCGCCGTCCCGCGCCATAGCTACGGCCTTTCGCAGGGAAGTAACCGCCTGGTCAGTACCCACGGTTATGGTAGCGGCAAAGCTTTGGGTAAGCGCTAACAAGCTTAGTATGAGGAGTAACTTTTTCACTTGACAAGGATGTTATAAAGGGTGGCCCAATTGGTAACTTTACTGCCTTCTATGGCTTTGGATCTTTCTTCTGCTTCTGCCACGCTGGCAAACGCTGCTGCGTTGCTGCCCATTGGACTATTTAAGCTGCTGCTGACCAAAAATTCAGCCTGCTGCACATCTACAAACCCATGGTCGCCGCCATAGTTTACAAATAAGGTTTGATGAATGTCTTTTAACTCTACACCCCGCCGTTCTAAAAAATGCGCCAGGCAATGAGCATCGTCGAACTTGAAAACCTTGCCTTTTTTTGTCACGATTTCTCCGCCGAACTTAGAATCCATAATCGTCATTTTACATTCGGTGCAGGCATCTTTTCCCAATTCAATTTTCTCAGCTTCCGGCGTACAACTTGCCAACAGCAGGCAGTACAAACCCACCATAACAGATGCTATTTTTTTGGAACATGCTGCTACACCACCTGTGCTGCGTTGCCGGCGCCATTCTAGACACCAGATGATGAAAAACACACCCGCAACAGCTACTGCAATCCATCCGCCGGTATCGGGATAAGAAAAAGCATCGAAATTCAGCAGTTTTTTATGACCAATAACCGGGGGTTGGTAAGAAAGGCCCGGCACCTGTATGGCTGCTGTAGGGTCCAGGTTGTGACCATAATCATAACCCCATAAATAAAAGTCTACCAGGGCTGCCACGCCACCAATGATAAAAAGAGTCAGGTAAGCGGTCAGCAGTTTGCGGCTGCCGGTAATGGCTACCATCAGGCCGAACAAAATGTAAAAACCTAAAATATAAATGAGGTAAGAAAACTCAGGAAACATGTCGGCACTGATGTGCTTCATACCAATATAATGGTTCAGGCCGTTGATGATTTCTACCTGCCCGGTTATTTTATCCAGCCAGATCTGCATGGACAAACCCTCGGGATATTGCGGTGCAATCAAATAAATAGACCAGACGGGCACAAAATAGGCAAGGGTCAATGCCAGTGCTCCAATTGCTATGATTATTCTGGATGAAGTCTTCAATGTTTTCATGATCAATTCTTCTTTATATAACTTCCGGGACAACTAAGGCCCCGGAAACTATAATACAAAATGAAAAAGCCTTAGTTCAATTATTTATCCGCCGGCGGCAGCAACACCGCATCCACTACGTGAATGATGCCATTAGCAGCGGGTATGGAAGCAACAATGGAGGCGGCGTTATTTACCATAGTCTTGCCGTCTTTTTTGGTGATGGTTATATTACCGCCATTGGCCTGCCCCAGGGTTTGTCCATCCTGCAGCATTTCCGGCTTAAATACACCCAGAGAAACATGGTACTGCAAAATATCCTGCAACTGTGCTTTATTCTCGTCTTTCATCAGGTTGGCCACCGTTTCTTTGGGCAACTTTTCAAAAGCAGCATTGGTGGGCGCAAAAACGGTAAACGGCCCGGCGTTAGAGAGTGCATTGACCAGTTCTGCCTGCTTTACAGCAGCCACCAGCGTGCTGTGGTCTTTTGAACCGGCGGCTACTTTTACAACGTCTTTCTGTGATTCGTCATCCTGTACGGCACTCTGCCCGCCACTCGCTTCCGATGCAGCCACGTTTGTATTTATCTCGGTAGTGGCCGTACTGCAAGCCATCATTACAATCAAAGTCATAATGACAGAAAAGCTCAATATCTTTTTCATAAACAGTTATTTATTGGTAAAAGACATGATTAGTGCAGCCTCCTTTTGAAGGCTGCACTGTAAATTGATTATTTAGATTTAGTGCCACTGCCTGCTCCGCCGGCACTGTTGGCGCCAACAGCAGTCTCCTTAGGCTGGTTGGTACCAGTGCTGTAAGCCAGCTGCACATTGGAACCTGCCGGAGACACCCTCAGGTATCCTTGCATTTCCTGGTGCAAAGCCGAACAGAAGTCGGTACAATAGAAGGGGAAGATACCTACCCGGTCAACTTTCCATTTCAGGGTTTGTGTTTCACCCGGCATCACCAGCAGTTCGGCGGTGGTGGCGCCCTTGATTGCAAAGCCATGTGGCACGTCCCAGTCCTGCTCCAGGTTGGTTACGTGGAAGTAAACTTCATCACCAACCTTCACACCTTCAATGTTATCGGGTGTCAGGTGTGAACGAATGGCGGTCATCCATACGTGTACCTGGTTGCCTTTGCGTTCTATTTTAGTTTGTCCTTCGCCTTTGGCCACATAAGGGTGTGCATTTTCCTCGTTCTTGAAAATTTTCTTTTGCTTGTTCATCAGCATGCTGGCCGGAATAGCTTCTGCATAATGCGGCTCACCGGTGGTGGGAAAATCCAGGATCAGTTTCATTTTTTCACCGCTGATGTCGTACAATTGGGCACTTTGGGTCAGCTCAGGACCTGTAGGCAGGTAGCGGTCTTTGGTAATTTTGTTATAAGCTACCATGTACTTGCCGTGCGGCTTGGTAGTAGGCCCACCCGGTACAGACAAGTGACCGATTGAATAATAAGTAGGTACCCGGTCCAGTACTTTCAGGTCTTTCAGGCTCCACTTTACAATTTCAGAAGACACGAACATGGAAGTATAAGCATTGCCTTTACCGTCAAACTCGGTGTGCAAGGGTCCCAGACCTGGCTTTTGCACTTCGCCATGCAGGGCGGCTTCGTACTTGATGACAGGTATACCAT
>JAEWAC010000196.1 GCA_023391895.1 Bacteroidota bacterium | reverse complement strand
CACCATGGTTAAACCTGCTGGGTTTGTTGGCAGGTAGCCTGGCGCTGGCGGGTATAAACGAAATAGTGGTTTTGTTGGGTGCCGGGCTTCTGGGCGTGCTGTTTTACTTCTTTCAAAACAATCAAATAACGGCTAACGGCCTATTTCCTTTTGTGCTGTTACAGGCGCATCTAACACCTTATGTAGATGCCGGAAAACTATTCTGGATCTTTTTGAAAATTGGCGCCCTCTTGTATGGCAGTGGTTATGTGTTGTTTGCTTTTATAGATGCCGAACTGGTGGCCCGTGGCTGGCTTTCCAAACAGCAACTGATCGATGCCATTGCGGTAGGTCAGTTTACACCCGGGCCCGTGTTTTCCGCTGCTACGTTTATTGGCTGGCAGTTGGGCGGACTGGGTGGTGCTGCGGCGACTACGATAGGTATTTTTCTGCCTTCGTTTTTGTTCGTGGCTTTACTGAATCCGCTTATTGCCAGGCTAAGAAATTCCGGGTTGATGTCGGCGTTTTTAGATGCAGTGAATGTTGCATCAGTTGCCATTATTCTGGCCGTGAGTGTAGAAATGACAAAAGTAGCCATAACTGACTGGCGTACGGTATTAATTGGTGTGATCAGTTTTATAATGGTTTTTTGGTACCGAAAAATCAACAGCGTTTTTATTGTTGCAGGAGGTAGTTTGCTAGGCTACCTGTTGCACCTGATATAGGGTTTTGAAAAAGGATTGGTACAGTTACGTAGTTCAATGTAGCTGCACAATGTGGAGGCATGCTTGCTGTTTTTCTATTTCAAATTTCGTTTGCGTTAGCAGAAAATAATGACCGCAGCCATTAATGATTTACCTCTCTTTTTATTGGCCATTCATTTTGATTTTCTATCTGATGATTGTTACTGCTGCAGCAGGTTTATAATCGCTTGTTGCATGCACAGGCTTGCTGCTGTTTTGTTGATGGGTTGCCTTAACATTTTTACAACAGCGTGTTAAACTGCTTAACAGAACCCGCCACCAGTCACAATTTGCTTGACATAGGGGTGTAACCTAAACTACTTTTACATCGTCATACAGACATAACAATTCTAACAATCACCAAAACCAAAAAACCTTGTTTATGAAACGTTTTATTATTGCCTTAACCATGGCGTTTTCCGTATTTACGATGAGCGCCTTTGCCATTGACGGAACGATCAACCCCCGCGTACAAAAATCTTTTGAAAGTTCTTTTGCCAGCGCTAAAGATGTAAAATGGTCTATGGTAGAAAACCTGTACCTGGCCGAGTTTAGCGTAGATGGACAGAAAGTTTCTGCTTTTTACGATGTAGAAGGCACGCTGGTGGCTACTGCCCGCCACATTGCTCCACAACAGTTGCCCATTTCGCTGCAAAGCAGTTTGAAAAAACGCTCCGAGGGATATACTTTGGCCGACATTTTTGAGGTAAACAACCAGGACGGCACTTCCTATTATGTAACTATTGACAATGGTGAAAAAAGGATCATGTTGAAATCGGGTGTTGCCGGCGACTGGTCCGTTTACAAGAAAGAAAAGAAATAACAGCGGAAATTTAAGAGTGGAAGAACCAGGTCCATAAGGCCTGGTTTTTTGTGTTAGAACAACATCCATAAACAGCAAAAATGACGGCCTTTACATGGTAAAGGCCGTCGTCGTCATCGTCAGGAGGTCAGTAAATCGGGTGATGTTCCATGACCGATTCCTGCACTTCAATGCGCAGGTGCATCGGCAGCTCGGTTCGGGCCAGGGCATAAACCGAAAGGAAAACCGGTTCCGGTACCTGCTGCTTCAGGACTTTCAGCCAGCTGATGGCTTCCATTTTGTTGATGCCACGCATCATCCACCGGGCGCTGATGGCTTTTTCTTCTTGCGATATACTGTCCACCATGTGCTGGTTCATTTCCAGCAATTGCTCATCCGTATAATGGGTCCTCAGCACGGGGCTGAGTTCGATCTCTTCTTTAGCCATGTGCTCCAGGTGAAAGAGCATAAAATCATGAAAGGCTTTTACCACGGCAGACCCGGCCACCAGCTTTTCTTCTGCCAAGGTGGTAGCACGAAAGATGTTGAGCAATTGTTGCAGGCGTTTGGCCAGGACGCCATTTGCTTCGTCTTCTTTTTCAAACGTTGCTGCCAGCTGGGGTTCAACAGCGGTTATGGCCGGAAGTATATGAGCTTTTTCATGATGGGTGTGTTGTTCAAATTGGTGAATGACGGTTTCTATTTTTTGCAAAGCTGTGGCCGCTTCCGAGGCGTCTGCAAAATAAGTTTGTTGCAGGCTTAGGGCGGTGTCGTACAGCAAGGCCCGCAGTGCCTTGTGTATCATAGTAAAGGTGTTGTACCGTTGCATAAGCAGGTTTTTTAGGTTTTAGCAATAAGAAGCAAATTAGCCGCCACGGCCCCGGCCGGTCAAGGACAGCCTGCATGAGTTGCACCAAACCGGGTATCGGTTGATGGGGCTTGCTTTGGGCTTTTGTTCAAGCCTTGCACTGGCAAAAGATGAGCTTGTTTTGTATAAACGGTATGATGCAGCCCCGGCACTCTCGTTTCCTGTCAAAAATGCAAACACTGGCCTGCTACCGGTGCTGGAAGACTGTCAAAAATTACGGCTATGCTGCAAAAAAAACAGAAGATAGCCGGTGGCATTCTTGTTGTGCCTACTCCGGCAAATGAAGCAGTCATTGCTCTTTTCAACAGTATCAAAAATTGATAACTTTTAAAAACGGAGGTTATTATGTCACTGATCAGAAGAAACGGCGGCGATGTGTTTCAAGGTTTACCATCGCTTTTTAATGATGCACTTTTAAGAGACTTTTGGAACTGGGGCCTGAGCAATCATTCATCTACCAACACCAGCATACCGGCGGTGAACATCAAGGAAACCAACGACCACTTTGTGGTGGAAATGGCGGCCCCGGGTATGACCAAAGACGATTTTAAAATTGAGCTGGACAACAACCTGTTAACCATCTCCAGCGAAAGGCAAAATGAAAACGAAGAAAAAGAGGACGACCGTTATACCCGTCGCGAGTTTAGTTACCAGTCCTTCCAGCGCACCTTTAACTTGCCCAAAGAGGTGGTGGATGCTGATAAAATTGAAGCCCGCTACGAAAACGGTTTGTTGCACCTGGTAATCCCTAAAAAAGAAGAAGTAAAGCAACGTCCGCCCCGGATGATTCAAATCGCATAAGTAAAAGCCTGGTCTGTCGCCAGGCTTTTTTATGGGTTTTTCATCCCCCTGTTTTGCGTACTTCTACCTGGCTGCCTGCGTACCGAAAGGCTGCATTTTATCGCATAGTTGCTTGGTTGTTTACCGATTGTTTTTAAGGATCAGAGCTTTTAACTTGTGTTCTGTTTTATAAGAATTAAGCGGGCAGAAAACCACCATGCCCTATTTCTTTTAAAACCCCATCCCATGCCTGTGAAAAACAAGGAAACATTGTTAGTGGCAACGGTATGCGGTGCAGCCGATGGATGCGTGATAAAACAACAACCTAATGACCACCATAAAACACTAACCATGTCCCGACAAACTTTCCTTTCAAAGGAGTTCTTTGTAAATGCCTCCGAACAACAAATCTATCAGGCGGTGCTGACCATTCCGCAGTTTGTAGACAACATCCGTTTTGTGCGCCATCACACCATTGGCCAGATCGTTAAGTTTGTTTACGAAACACCCGGCCACCCCCTGCATCATTATGTGTATGTATCCCTGCTGCCGCTGACCAACCAGCAAACCCGGGTAGCCTTGTCGGTTTCTTATACCAACGGACAGGTATTTGGTAAAGACAGTTTGGTAGCCCAGGTATTAACCAATTTTGAAGGGGCCCTTTATGCCGCCCTGCAAGGCAAACTGGACGAATATCAGCCCGAAGCCTTCCGGAAAAAAGTGTATGGAAAGCTGCTGTCTGGCAAAACCTATTCATCCCTGCTCACTCATAAATGGCATTTGTGGAAAAGCGGTTTTCAAAAAAGGGCGCGCCTTTTAACCCTGCCGGGGCGTCAAAGCTAAGTTTTTGTAGATGGTTTTTGACAAACTGTTGCAGACCATCCGCACAGGAGCTGGACGGTAAAACCTCGCAGACCGCAAAAGAAAATGGATGTTCTTCTTTTAAAAAAGCCATGCCAAAGTATTAAAAAAAATGCCCATGGGTAGCAGGGCGTTGGCAAGGTAATTGAGCCCTGTAGAGAATAACCATAAATGTTAAAAGGAGGAATTAAGTATGGCTACAAATTTCAACCCCGAGCACAAAGAAGGTCCAGTGGCAAGAGCAATTGAGGAGCAAACGGCAAAGTTACCTTCAGATTTATTTTTATGGGCAGGTATCGGCTTCATGGCGGTTTCCCTGGGATTACAGATAGCCGGTAAGCAAAAAGCAAGCAACTTTATTGGACACTGGCCCACTGCCTTATTGATTTTGGGCCTGTACAATAAGCTTGTAAAACTGGAAGGTCACGACTAAGCAACTTTCATAAGTTGCCGGGTGTCAACCTTTGGCGGTTTGCAAGCCCATGCAAACTGAAAAACAATACCCTAAAGCCGGTCGCAGCCGTAGAGGCAGGCTGGCTTTAGGGTTTTTTGTTGGGTCTCTGACCTTGGTGCTATATAGGTTTTTTAAACAAATGGGGTGGGTTGTGTGCACTGCTTTCAGGTGCTTACTATTTTATCATCTTCGCTTACTTCTGCCAGCTGGTAATGCATGGCATAAGGCCGTGGCCGGATAGGGGCTTTTTTATGCGCCGCCCACACTTTGGTAAAGGCCGCACCATAATACAAAATGAAAGACGAATAAAATACAAACAGCAGCAACAGTACAATAGAACCGGAGGCTCCGTAAATAGTGTTGATATTGGGATAGGTGAGCAGCCAGCGTAGCACCAGTTTGCCTATATTGAACAGGATGCTGGTGAAAAAAGCGCCTGAAAGTGCTATGTGCCACTGCGGCCGGGCATCGGGCAACAGGCGAAACACCATGGCAAACCAAAGTGTAACCATAATGACCGACAGCAGGTGGTTGATGATGGTGTTGAAATACAAAGCCAGCAGGGGAGATATTTCAAAAATGTAGCGACCCATATACGCCTGAACTCCTTCTGCCACCAGCCCGATAACAAACAAAATGCCCGCCACCAGGATCACCAAAATAGCATTGAACCTGGTACGCAAGCGGCTCCACATGCCCCTTTTTTTCACCACTTTTACTTTCCATAACTGGTTTAAAGAGCTTTTGATGACCTTGAAAAGTGTGGTGGCCACAAACATCAGAAAAATAAATCCGCCGATGGTGATGTACCAGTTTTGCGCCATTTGCCGGAACGCTTTTAAGGTGTTGATAATCTGCTGCACGCTTTCGCGTCCAATAAGGCCCGATAATTTGAGGAACAGCTGCTGCCGGATATTGTTGGGGTCGAAGATCAGGCCCAGCGTCTGGATCAGAATTACCAGGATGGGCGGCAGGGCAAAGGTGGTAAAAAAAGCTGTGGCGCCTGCCAAGCGGAGCGGGTCGTTTTTGCTGAGCTCAGCAAAAGCACGCCGCATGAGCCGGGCAAAAGCAACAATTGCATATGGGCGTTTGTGTCGGTTCATGTACGTCTGCGGGCTGGTACCATTGTACAAGTCCGTCATTGCCGGTATAGAGTAAAATTTCAGGCCATGTTGGGCCGCTGCTGTTCGTGATTATTTACTTTCTTTGAAAACCTATATAAACTATTTAAGAACCGGAACATATGAACAACCATAAACTGTTGATATTTGATTGTGATGGCGTTTTGATTGACAGCGAACCTTTGGCCAACCGTATCTTTCTGCAGTGCCTGCGCCACGAGGGTTTTGATGTGGATGAATTGTACGGCGAGCATTTTCATGGCATTGCGCTCAGGGATTGTCTGCAGAAGGTGGAAACCGATTTTGGCCGAAAAGTGTCCCACCAGTTTGTCCCTAACCTGGCCGCCCTGATCGATGAAGAAATGAAACAAAACCTGCAGCCTATTCCCAACATCAAACAGGCACTGGACCAGCTGCCACATTCCAAATGCGTGGCCTCCGGAAGCGACCACGATCGCCTGCGGCTGTCGCTGAGTGTTACCGGTTTGCTGCCTTATTTTGGGCACATTTTCAGTGCGGATGATGTGCCGCGGGGCAAACCGCATCCCGATGTTTTTTTGTGGGCTGCTCAAAGCATGGCATTTGAAAAAGAACAGTGTGTGGTGATTGAAGACAGCTATCCCGGCATGCAGGCAGGCCTGGCGGCCCAAATGAAGGTGCTGCTGTACAATCCCATTTGGAAAGATAAATTTGCCATTCCCAAAGAAGTAACCGTGTTTTACGACATGGCCGAGCTGCCAATGCTGGTGGAACAATAAAGCGGCCTATGGGCTTTTGAAGCTTTTTGCCGGCAACCTGCCGAAGGAAAATGTGCTTCAACAAAAACAAAAAGGGTAAGTGTAGCCCCATGACCTTGCAGCCGGTGTTGAAGGCACCTGTGCATAACAACTGTGCAGGTATTCAATACGTCAGGGAAAAGCACATGCAAAAGGGCGGAAAGGCTTTTTATTTCATCAGGTAAAGGCTGCCGTCTTCCCTTACAATAGAAGCAATCTGGTAGCGGGCCGCAACAGACCGGTTATCTGCCAGGGTAGAGAAACTGGCCGAGCTTTGAGGCTGCACTTCTTTAAAATAAATGGTTTTGGTATCCAGCAGCTTTTCGCCTTTTTTATAGTACAAAATATTCACTGTTACATTTTTCAGGATTTCCGTACTGTTGTTGTGCAGGAACAAGGTTAGACCGGTCAGGCGCTTTTGGTTTTCGGTATAAAAAGGCTTGCCTTCCAACTGCACCAGGGTAGAGAGCGGCACCCTCCGCTTGTCCACTCTTTCCTCGCTTTTTTCTTCTTGGCGGGCAGGAGTAGGTGCAGGCGTTGTTTCCGCCTTGGGCTGCAGTGCCGCAGCACTGTCGGCTCTTATGGCACTATCCCGGGCTGCAGGGCCTGACTGGCCCGCCTTATGTTTTGCGGTTAGGCTGGTTAATGGTGTTCCATTTGTCTTTTGGCTGGATAAAGCAGTGGGCTTTTTTTCAGTCGTTTGGGTTTTGTCTAAAGGATCAGGTTGACCTTCCTTCTGGGGTAAGATATAAGGTTCCGTATTGCTGATAAAGTTGTTGAGCGCCTCCGGCTGCCGGCCATGCTCATCCATTGGCGCAGGCTCGTTCAGCGTCGTTTCGGCACCGTTTTGCAAAGTATTGATGGGCTTTTGTCTCATCATCCACCAGGTAAAGGCCGCACCCGAAAGCAACAGCAACACCACTACTGCAGCTGTCAAAAAATGTTTTTGGAAATGAGAACGTTGTTGCCGCTTTTTTTGCTGGCGGAGCCAGGCTGCATAATCGCGTTGCATCTCTTCCATGGTTCTCGGCTTGGGGTGCTCCAGTTCTTCTGTTTCGGCCGGAGCGGCATGGGCTTGGTTGTAAGCCTGCACCCGCTGAAACAGTTCCTGTGCTTTTTTTTCCAGCAGTTCAGCCTCTGATGCTTTTGCCGTGTCGGCTACCGGTGTGGCTGGCTGGGCCGGCAGGCTTACATAAATGTGCCGGGGTGTTGTCGTTTTGCCCGGTGCGGTAGTGGTGCCATTTGGTGCAGTTGTTTCCTTAGGAGTGGCTGCTTTATGGGATTCCTTTTCCTGTACAAAAGACCTGAGCGCCTCAATTTCTGCCGGGTAGCGCCAGCTGGCACTTTGTCCTTCTACCCAAATCAGGTCATGGGCAGACAATGGCAGTTGCTGCAACTCCTGCAGGTTGTAGGGGCCACTTTGTTGATTGTTGCGCAGTACCAGGTAAATTTTGTGCATGGCGCACGTTTATATACTTGTTGCAGCAAAATTTAATCCATGTTTAAGACAGCGGAAAGGAGGTCATTGTTGCTTGAAAATGTAAATATTAGCAAGACGGCACCAACTGTAGCAAACTCGGAAATGAACCGTTGCAATGCCGGCCTGCACCGGAAAAAAACTTCTTTTTTAGGTGCACGCCAATCAATATGGGTTTTTAAAAGAGTTGTTTCAGAAAAGTAAAGTCACCGCGCCTCCATTTGATAGACCAAGCCTGGTTTCAATCCTTTTCTCAAATCTGCAGCAACAGACAATGAATGCTGGCATTTGCATAACTTCAAGGCATATAGTATTTTAAGCAAAGGATAAACTTCTTAATCGATCCATCATGATGCGTTCCTGTTTTTTGTTTATGTCGCTTTTAATGGCTGGCAGCACCTTGGCACAAACGACTTATTTGCTGGTGGGTACCTATACCGACAGTGGCAGCAAGGGCATTTATGTATACCGTTTTAATGCCGCCACCGGCGAGGCCGAATGGGTAAGCAATACCGATTCTGTGGTCAATCCTTCCTACCTGGCCATTGCCCCCAACGGAAGGCTGGTATATGCTGTTAATGAAACCGGCGGTAATAACCCGGGTAAAGTCAGTGCATTTGCCTTTGACCCGCCAACCGGCCGGCTGCAGTTGATTAACCAGCAGTTAAGCGGTGGTGATCATCCCTGTTATGTATCGGTGAGTCAAAACGGTCAATGGGTAGTAGTCGGTAATTACACCGGCGGCAATTTGTCCCTTTTGCCGGTAGGACCCGATGGCGCCCTGCAACCGTCGGCACAAACTATCCAGCACAGTGGCAGTAGCATCAATAAAAACAGGCAGGAAAAACCCCACGTTCACGCTGCCGTATTTTCATCGGACGAAAAGTTTGTGTTCAGCCCGGACCTGGGCACCGATAAAGTAATGGTATACCAGTTTGATGCGGCTGCTGCAACTCCTTTAAAACCCCATACGCTCCCTTATGCCGCCAGCCAGCCCGGTAGCGGCCCCCGCCATTTTACCTTTCATCCCGGCGGCCGGTACGCCTACCTGATAGAAGAACTGAGTGGGACAGTAGCTGCCTACCAGTATGCGAATGGATCCCTTCGTTTTTTACAGCGCATCAGTACGCATCCCAAAGATTATCAAGGCCAGATCGGCAGTGCCGATATTCATGTTTCGCCCGATGGTAAATTTCTATATGCTTCCAATCGGGGCGATGCCAACAATATTGCCATCTTTTCCATCAACGAAACTACCGGCCGGTTAACCCTTGTTGGGTTTCAACCCACAGGCGGAAAAACACCCCGCAACTTTTTGATCGATCCTACTGGCCAGTACCTGCTGGTAGCCAATCAAAATACCGACAACATTGTGGTGTTTAAAAGAAATTTGCAAACGGGGCTGTTGCAACCTGCCGGAAAGGAAATAAAAGTGCCCAAGCCGGTTTGCTTGAAAATGATGCCATAAAAAAACACCTGCTCAGAGGTGTTGCAAAAGGTGAAAAGCGGTGGAATCATTAACCGGCAATCTGGCTTTTTAAAAAGCTTTCAATGGCGCTGCAGGGAATCATGAACGGTTTGGAATCAATCACCACCTGCATTTCGTTGCCGGCCACGGTATAGGAGCCGGCAATGGTGTTGCCAAAAACACTTACGTGAAACTGGCCGCTGTTGGTATCGCCATTAAACGTGCCGCCCTGGCTTTGAACGGCCGACCGGGCCTTGTTCAACACCTGTTCGGGTTCTCCGGAAATGGGTATGCTGAAATTACATGCTGACATAGCTTCAAATATAGGATTTAGAAATTATTGAAAAGGCGTTGGCGACAAATGGCGCCTCTTTTCTGGTCATGCAAAAGGTTCCGGGCTAGAATACATGGGATTTTAAAAAAGAGAACACCGCGATGGTTTGCTAAAAAGTGGCTGAATACGTAAGTTTATTGCCACAATACCATGATTCAGTTTAAAGCCATCATACAAAAGTTTGCAGAAAAGGGTGACAAAACCGGCTGGACTTATATAGACGTACCGGCTGCTATCGCACAACAATTAAAACCCGACACCAAAAAAGCTTTCCGGGTAAAAGGGCTGCTGGATGCCTACGGTATTGAAGGGGTGAGCCTGGTACCAATGGGCGGCGGCAACTTTATTTTGCCCCTGAATGCCACCATGCGCAAAGGAACCCGAAAGCAAAAAGGCGCTTTCTTGCACGTGCAGCTACAGGTAGATGATAAACCTATACCGCCGCCGGCGGCACTCCTGGAATGCCTCGCCGATGAACCCGATGCACAGGCGCATTATAACCAGTTGCCTCCCTCGCAACGGCTTTATTTTACCCGCTGGATCAATGAAGCCAAAACAGAAGGCACCAGGGCCAAACGCATTGCACAGGCCGTGTCGGCACTGGCCAAAGGCCTGGACTTTAGCCAGACCCTGCGGGCAATCAAGGCTGCCAAAGAAAGCCTGTATTAACGACTATGGGTTTTAAGGAGTTGCCGTAAGTACAATTTTTTCCTTCAGCTTATTGGTGTAAAGAAATGTGTTTGTTCAGCAGGTTGGCCAGCAGGTCGGTTGCTACGGGCTTGGTCACCACGTCGTCCGCATCGCATTCGCCAATTTTTGCCCGCCGGGTAGAGTTGGGTTCCAGCAACAGGATAACGCGGATGTTCAGGTCCTGCTTGATTTTTTTGCACACATCATAATCGTTGAAGGCCGTCATGTCAGGATTGGCTACCACTACGGTGGGGTGCATTTTTTGTGCAGTCGCTACCAGTGCGCCGGCATCCTTCAGCACGCTCACTTCAAAACCTTCTTTTTGCAGTTCGGACTGCAGTTGGGAAAGTACGCCTTCTTCATGGTCACATACCAGTACAGTTCTTTTATTAGCCATAGTCAAAAGTTTTAAAATCGGGAAGCAAAAGAGGGGTAGCCTGTTAAAGTTAGGAGTATTTGCAGCGACGAAAAACAGCTGAGGTTCGTACCGCCTTATCTTTTAGGAAATGTCTTATCACCCAATGATAAACTTAGCTAATCGTCGTGCACCTGAACGTATATGGCCGGCGGCAGGTGCCCAAAAACAAAATTAGTTACATCGCAAAGCCACATGCGGTGCTGTACCGGCTGGCCTTTATAGGTGTGCATCACATAATAGCCGCCCCCAACAGAAGGCGCGCAAACCTCCACCAGCTCCAGCCAATCGGCCCCGGAAAAAGGAGCGATGTCCAGGGTTACCTGCACGCTCTTTCTGCCCTTTGCTATCAGGTCCAGCATGGTATCGGCGCCGGCTACCATGGCCAAATCGCCTTTGCTGCCGCCCTGCTCCAGATAGGCTGGCAGGTCAATAAACCAGCCACCTTCTTCTTTTACAAACCTGTATTGTTCCATGCCTGGATACGGGGCAAATGAAGTACCAGTTTGGGCGGTATGGGTTTTTGAAACATTGAGTGAAAACGCTACAGCCGCAGTAGCATCAACCAAATACAGCGCCTACCAACAAACTGGTAAAGCCGGTAATGCCCGCAATTTGCCGGATATGAAAAAAATAAAACCACTTGCGGCGTAAGAGCTGCCAGTGCCGGGGATAATTATTGGCATTCCACTGGTTGATAATGTGGTTGATGGGCATATCACCTTTAAGGGCCAGGTACACATCTATGCCCAGCGCCGCCAGTGCAATAACTGATGTAATAAACAGCAGCGAAAACGAAGTGGAAAAGGTCTCCACTGTCAGCAGCACGGCTGTGATGATGGTGAGATAATAGACCAGCCGCAGGCTTACCTGCAGGTTTTTATCCAGCAGTTGCCGCAGTTCGATATAAGCAGCGGCTTGTAAACTTTTTTGTGCCTTGGCCAGTGCCAGTAAATAAAACAGGGGCTGGCTGGCTACAAAGGCAAAACCCACGAGGTTCAGCAGCATCAATATCTTGGCGTACATAGTTGCATTTTATACAAATGTGGTGGTGGCTCCGATGGTTAGCAACGGCATTCGAAATCAACTGCTGAAAAAGATGCATTAATTGATCAAGGCATGAATGACCAACCGGTGCCATACCTGCAACATACGGATACTCCTTGGTTTACATCAAAGGCTGCAAGGTGCTGCGTCGGCCAGGAGCTGCTTAAGGTGTTTTTTGCTGGGCGGCTTTCATGTCTTTGATGGTGTTGGTCAGCTCCTGTATCTGGTGGCGCAATAAGGTAATGTCTTCGGCACTGGCCAGCGGGGCGTCTTTTTCTTCCGCATCCCGGCCAATAAAAAACGAGGCCAGGGTAGCGGTGATGTAGCCAAATACACAAAAGCCATAGATCGAAATCAACAAGCAAAGCGACTTGCCTTCCGGTGTTTGCGGCCAGTAATCGGTGCCCATGCTGGTGAGCAGCATGGCGGTCCACCACAGGGCGTTGCCGTAGTTTTTAAAACCGGCTACTTCTCTTTCCAGCGCCAGCATACCGGCCGCGCCGGCAAACAGGACCGCCAGTGTCAACAGCACAAGATATTTGATGCCGCGCCGGCGCATGGAAGCACCTAAACTGCGCATGCCACGGTTGAGGGAGGCTACAATCTTTACCAGCCGCACACCCCGCAGGCTGCGCAACACCCGGGCAAAACGAAAAAAACGTACTACCCTTAAGGCAGGGATGATAAGAGAAATCAGCGTCAGCCAGTTTCTTTTCAAAAAGGAAAGCTTATGGGGCGCCAGAATCAACTTGATGATAAAATCGATGATAAAGAGGCCCCAGATGGAAAGGCTGACGCTTTCCAGTACCGGTGTTAACCCCCATGTTAATTCAATCACCAGCAGCACCAGCCATACAAAGCCCAGGAAGATCATGGGACTTTCCAGTGTGTGCTCAATGCGGCGTAAAAGGGTAGCTCGTTCCTTGTTTAATTCTTTATTGGCCATACCCGCAGGGGCAAAATAAATATGCCACCGTGCCGGTATGGCCTAATAAAAGAAGCTGCTGCTGTACCATGCAGCGCTGTATTTATAAAGAAGACTGGTCGGTTGGCTCCTCGTCGGGCTGTGTTATATCGCGGTCTACTTTTTTGCCTTTGAAGGCTTCTTGCGAAAACTGCACATTGTCCTGCGCGGTTTCTTCGCCGGGTGCTTTGTCTATGCCCTGGGGACCATGTCCCCGGTTGGCCCTTTCGTTTTCACCACCCGATGACTGGGAAGTTTGTTGATTCCGTTCTTGCATAATAAAGATTTAAGGGTTACAAATAAATCTGCTTTGCGGCTTACGAGCGGTCGTTGTCCTGCTCGCCATCTATCACACTTTGTCGTTCGCTTCTTAACCTGCGGGTATCCGGCTCCTGCTTGATCTTTTCATCCCGCTCATCCACCTCTGTATTTTGCACGGGCTGGTGTGATGGGTTGTTTTGAATGGATGAGCCCTGCTGGTTCTGCGGATTAATGTTATTGTCTGTAGGATTCTTTGGTGTCATACCATTTCGTTTTTAGTGATTTCATTCTTCATTCGGCGACATGCTGTTGTCTTTCCGCTCAAAGGTGCCGGCCCGGTCGCTGCCGGCCATCCGGTCGTTGTGGGTTTCGTGCAGGTCGTCGCGGGAGGCTTCCCGACTGGTATCCTGCCGTGGGTCGATGCTTTTGTCATGCCGGTCTTCTTCCGGTGTTTGCAGTGTCGTATCCTCTGTCAGATAGATCGGCGTTTCCTGCCGGTCGGCAGACCCTGATGGTTGGGTATCTTCATCTCTCAGATTATCCTGCCGGTTTTTATAAGCACCACCGGAAGAGGGCTGATTGTATTCCTGCTGTTCATCTTTCATAAAACATGTTTTTTAAGTACAACTTTCAGGCTGCTAATGTTATGCCAGAGGCGGGGCCTGCTTATAGCCGTTATTCATCGCGGTGCGATAGGCCGAGCTCTTCAGAGGTAGGATCGGCTGCATCACCAAACTCGGGTGCCACTTCTCCGTCCTGCGCTGCCGATTGGGTAAGGCGTTCCGAATCCACACTGGTGGCGCGGTCGCTCATGAAGGCGTGTCGCCTGCCGGGTTGGGTTTATTTTGCAGGCTGCTGTCCATTATTTTTCCCTTTTCCTGCTGCGGATTGCTTTTGTTGTCTTGCAGATGGTTGGTCATGATATGGGTTTTTGAATGGCAGAAAAAATGTTGTGCCAGTGCCATGAAGCGGTGGTTGTTCCCATTTCTTCTAAAGCTCAATAGATAAAACGCCTAACCTGAGCGGACTAACCACGCCTGGCGCAACTGCAATCGAAGGGATGAAGTTGAAAAAGCATCATGCATCATGCCTGAGCGGTTGTTGGGCCATCTCTTTCGCTTCCTGCAGTTCCTCACGGTCGGCCTGCGGTGCCGACTGTTCTTTTTTCAGCTGCTTGTTAAAAGCCAGGTGGGTGAACGTGGCAAAATGATCCGAGCCGTTTTTGGGCAGGCGTTTCATTTGTACCAAGCCAAACTCCTGGGAGCAGAAAATATAATCCAGCGGAAATCGGATGTACCAGTGGTGCGCCGAAAAGGTGCTGTAAAAACCCCGGCCAATCCGCGGGTCCAGCAGTTTGCTGGTTTTGCGGAACAATTCGGTGGTGTGGCTCCAGGCTACGTCGTTCAGGTCGCCAAAAACAATGCAGGGTAGCGGGCAGTCTTTAGCCTTGAAGGCTATTTTCATCAGCTCTTTGTCTTTGGCAGTGGAGTAAAGGTTTTCGCCCGGCACCGGCGGCTCCGGGTGCAGGCCCCACAGCTGTACTTTTTGCCCCGAGCGCAACTGCACTACGGCTTCAATAGAAGGAATGTCTGGTTTTACCAGGTGCGCCACTTTGGCTTTTTCCAGTTTCAGGCGGCTGAAAAACAATAAGCCATAGGTGTTCTCCAGGGGCTCCTTCAAGGTATAGGGATAATCTTTTTCCAGCGACTGTACCGCCTGGGCCCAGGCTGCATTGGTTTCCAGCAAAAAGATAATATCGGGATCGGTGTCTCTGATCTGCTGCAGCATTGGAGCGTACTGCCGGTTATCCTGGAACACATTGGCTGCAAATATTTTTAATTCCGCATCTGGCTGGCTGTTTTTGGCGGTTTGCATTTCTTTGGCCTTAAAGGTGGTGTAGGGCCATACCTTGTATGCCACATAAATAATACAAAGACAAAGGGTGCCAAAAAGAAAATAATATATGGGGTTTTGAAACGGCCAGTAAAACAGCCAAGCGGCAAAAGTGAAAAGCAGCAGGGTAAGTTTTTGCAGGCGAGGGTACTCCAATACTTTGTACAGCCAGAAATCATTACGGATAAGGGTAATGCAAACGGCGATGATCAGTAAAACGGTTATGGCAGTTAAAAGGCTTGGCATGTGGTGTCAATAGATAAAGTTTCAATAGGAAGATTTATAAGGCCAATCAATAGCGGGCGGAGCCGGGTACAACACAAAAACGGAACA
>JAEWAC010000193.1 GCA_023391895.1 Bacteroidota bacterium | reverse complement strand
GGACCTTCGCAGGTATGCACTTTTACATAATCATCGGCAGCCTCTAAATATAACACGTCGTGTATCGGAATGATCTTAATATGGCTGCCGTTTTTTACCACAATGCGGTTGCTTTGCAAGGGGCTGGCCGCTGCCGACTCCAGCAGGGCCTCGGTAGAGGAAAAGGACAGGGCAGACTCCCGCCACTTTTTGATGGCCTTGTCAAAGCGCTCCTGCGTAAAAGGCTTGAGCAGATAATCCACTGCATGGGCATCAAACGCTTTTAAGGCATACTCGTCAAATGCCGTGGTAAAAATGATGGCGGGTTTGTCTTCTACCAGTTCCAGCATTTCAAAGCCGTTGATCTTGGGCATTTGAACATCCAGGAAAATAAGTTCGGGCTTATGCTGTTGTATAGCTTTTACCCCTTCCAGCCCGTTGTTGCACTCGGCCACAACTTCCAGGTCGGTATAAGGTTGCAGGTATTCTTTTACAATGCTTCTGGCCAAAGGTTCGTCGTCAATAATAATAACTTTCATGCTGGTTCGTTTTGTGGTTGCGGAATGGTAAGCTGGGTAATAAACAGGGCTTCTTCGGTGCTGGTGGTCAGTAAGTCGTTGCGGCCAAACAGCAGGTGTAGCCTTCTTTGCACAGAAGCCAGTCCAAAGCCGGTGCCCTTAGGACCGGAGGTCTCGGGGTCAAACGGGTTTTGTACTGTTACCACCAAATGATGATCTGCTTTTTTTGCCGCAATGGAGATGGTAATGGCTTCGGTGGTATCGTACAAGCCAAACTTAATGGCATTTTCAACAATGGGTTGCAGCACCAGCGCCGGCAGCTTCAGTTGTACGGCCGAAGGGGCGATGTCAAACTGGGTAGACAGCCGGTGGCCAAACCGTACCTTTTCAATCTCCAGGTACAGTTGCAGGTATTCCATTTCTTCCTGTAGTTCCACCCACTGGCGTTCATCTTTTTTGAGTGTGCCCCTCAAAAAGTCGGAAAGCTGCAGCACCATTTTACGGGCTTGTGCCGGCTGTACAGTGATCAGGGCGTTGATGGAGTTAAGGCTGTTGAACAAAAAGTGCGGTTGCAGTTGCTGGCGCAGTTTGTACAGTTCTGCGTCTTTAGCCAGCTTGTCTGTTTCGGTTTCCCTTGCCTGCAGTGCTTTTTGCTCCTGCCAGTGGTACCAGGTTACGCTCAGCAGTACAATAATGGAAGTAATTAAAAAACCCATACTGAAACGCACCACCATAGAACTCTTTAAAAACCCCATATAGCTTTCGCTCTGCAACAGCAGTGAAAGTACCAGGCGGCTGATGGCCAGCCAGCAGATACACAACACCAGCACCCACACCAGCAGCATTACATAGCGGTCGCGTTGCGGAACATAAAACCGCAGCGTATTGATCAGCAATAGACCCACCAGCAGCAGCAATCCATTGGAAACAACACTGTCCACAATGGCAGCCGTCCACGACTGGTCAAAACTGTAAATCACCCATACCTGCAGCAGTGCCCACAGCAGCCAGGCGCTGAAAAACAGCCAGCGAAACCGATAGGTGGAAAGAATGGAAGTGGACAAGGAAAAGAGTTGTTGGTTGATTAAATAGAACGTGAAACGTGAGACGGTAAACTTGAGACAGCAGGCGCAGTTGCTTCTATATTCACGTTTGTCGTTTCACATCTCACATTTCAAACATCATAAATTGTACATCATACATAAGCTCACGCCTCCTGCAAATGTGGCGCTTTTGCTTCTTTTAAAAGATGACGGGCTTTGGCTCGCACAATATCTTCATAAACCAGGGCGTCGTCTCTTTCTTCTATGCGGGAGTAAATTTCAGTGCCGTCTACGATTTCATGCAGTTGGTAGGCCTCGCTGATGTCGATAAATTTCCACTGTACCAGTTGCTGCTTTTCGTTCATAAAATTCATCTGCTCATTCATGCCAATGCCGTGTGCTTTTTCTACGGCCTGCTGGTGGCTCGCTGCCTGTACCAGCCGTAATTGTTCGTCAAACTGTGCCTTGTGATGGCCTTCCCCGCAAATAATGCGGTACACCATTTTTACCAAAAACCAGCTCATAACAAAAATATTTTTAAAGGTTACCGTCAGAAAGATTTTATTTCAATGCCGCCAAAAACAGAAGTGCCTTTTAAGATCAATACTTTATTGTGGTCGACACTGGCATCTGCCATCCGGCGCTTGTCTTCGATGCCGCCAAAAATGGCCGCCATCTCCGGTTTTACATGCCAGTGCGGCGGAACAATGATTTTGGTGCCCCCAAAGATCTGCGTTACCTCCAGCTCGGCCCGCCCGTTGATGTCGGCCTGGCTTAGGTTGATTTCGGAACCACCCATGATATTGACAATATCGCCGCCTTTAAAATTCTTGGATAGCACATTTTTTTTGACACCGCCAAAAATGGAAGTGGAGTCTAAAACATCTTCAGCCGCACCCGCATTGTCGTCGAAGTGAATAAGGGCGTTGGGTTCGCTGTCTGCTGCTCCCTGCTGCTGCCATGACCGGTTGCGCCGGCGGGGATTAAAAATCAGGAACAAGCCTAAGGTAATGAGGGCAATGGGCCAGATATAGCGGCTGTCAATGAGGTTGGGAAAAAAGTCATCCAGCAGAAAAACACCGCCCACCAGTATCAATATAAACCAGGCGCCGCCCCGGAATTTGTGCCGCAGGCCGATGAACAAACCCAGCGTAATCAACAGCATTTGCCAGGAAAACAGCCAGTTGGGCACGGGCAGCGCAAAGGTTTTGAGCAAAGCCGCTACGCCTACAATCAAAATAAACAAACCGGTCCAGATGCGGCCGCTGCCGGAGCAGGCCCTGTGGCCTTCCCATCTCCGTTCCATCCTGTTGGCTGCATGTTCAATTTTATTTTCAAATTCTGTCATGGTAGTAAAGTTTAGGGCAAAACTATAGCGACCGACAGTACAGGGCAATAAGAAGGAGGTAAGCAAAAGGGCATTTTCGGTAAACAGCGGCTTTTTACCGGTAAAAAATGGTCGATCTTTTTTGCCGGTGCTTTTTAAACTTGTTAATAAACCCATATGAAGCCCATTGTTAGCGCAGCATTTAATATCTTGGGGCCACTTTTTCAAAACCCTATATTCAAAAAATGAACCTTAAGCATTGGATATTGGCGGCCGCGGCTGTCAATCTTTCTCTTTTTGCCCCGGCCCAGGAAAAAAAGAAGTGGGATGTCAACAATCCCGAGGGGCCTTACAAAGACGTATCCTTTACCGTAAGTGAAGGCACCTGGATGAACCTGGATGTATCGCCGGATGGAAAGGAAATTGTGTTCGACCTGTTAGGCGATATCTACACCATGCCGGCTACCGGCGGCACCGCCAAAGTATTGCGGCAGGGACTGGCCTTTGAAGTGCAGCCCCGTTTTAGTCCCGATGGAAAAAAAATATTGTTTACCTCCGATGCGGGTGGTGGCGATAACATTTGGGTCATGGACCGTGACGGCAGCAACGCCAAACAAATTACCAGGGAAACCTTTCGGCTGCTGAACAACGGCGCCTGGTCGCCGGATGGTCAGTACATTGTGGCCCGCAAGCATTTTACCTCCGGCCGTTCGCTCGGTGCCGGCGAAATCTGGATGTACCACATCAGCGGTGGCGGCGGCCTGCAGCTGACGGCCCGTAAAAACGACCAGCAGGACGTAAACGAGCCGGTGGTATCC
>JAEWAC010000175.1 GCA_023391895.1 Bacteroidota bacterium | reverse complement strand
CGGCAAGGGCAACTTTACCCTGGATGCGGCTGCCCTGCCGCCTTCCGGCATGAACACGGCCGTGGTGATTGATTACGACTTTGATGGCGACGGAGATGCAGACTTGTTTGCAGGCAGCCGCAACATTCCGCAAAACTACGGTCCGGCACCGCCCAGCTTTATCCTGGTCAATGACGGCACGGGCAGGTTTACCGACATGGCCGCTACCAAAAATCCGGACATTGCCCGCATTGGACTGGTAACGGGCGCCGCCTGGGCAGATGTTACCGGCGATAACCGCAAAGAACTGATCATAGCAGGAGAATGGATGGCGCCGCGCATTTTTTCGTTCCAGGGAGACCGTTTTACAGAAATCCAATCAGATCTGAACCAGCTGGCGGGCTACTGGCAAACCATGGCAGCCGAAGACCTGGATGGAGATGGCGACCTGGATTTGGTGCTGGGCAACCTGGGCGAGAACTTTTACCTGCGGCCCGATGAAAAAAAACCGGTCAAGATCTGGATCTCTGACTTTGACGGCAACGGAACGGCCGAAAAAATCATTACCCAAACCGTGGCCGGGAAAGATGTGCCGGTCTTTATGAAAAAAGACCTGACAGACCAGATTGCTTCTTTGAGAAAACAAAACCTCAAGTACGTGGATTTTGCCAAAAAGTCCATGCAGGATTTGTTTCCGGCAGAAGCCTTCAAAAACACGGTGGTTAAAACGTTTACCTACAACAGCTCCTGCATTGCCTTTAACGAAGGCGGCGGCAAGTTTACCATTCAAAAACTGCCGCCTTATGTACAGTTTTCTTCGGTCAATGCCATACGCTGTACCGATGTAAATACAGACGGCCTGCCGGACCTGGTGCTGGGCGGCAATATACTGGAAACCCAACCGCAGTTTTCGCGGCTCGATGCCAGCTACGGCCATGTGCTGATCAACAGGGGAAAAAGAAATTTCGAGTGCCTGTCGCCGGCGGCCTCCGGGTTGGCGGTACGCGGCGCCGTCCGGGATATTGTGGCCCTCAAAGGAAGTAAAGGCTGCCGCCTGTTATTTCTGCAGAACAACGACTACCCGGTTTTCTATGGGGTAAAAAAACAACCGGCACCCGCACCCCTTACCCAAAGTACCCGATAAAAACGAACCTGGCTGATCATGGCTCCAATGAAGTTGAAATATAAGTTTGCCTCTTTTGCATTTTTGATCCTGCTGCTATACGGCTGTCAGACCCAAAAGGTTGAAAACCCCATATTTGTAGCGCGGCCGGCGGCACAAACCGGCTTGCATTTTACCAATAAGCTCACGGCCACGGCCGACTTCAACATGTTTCATTACATGTATTTCTACAACGGTGCCGGTGTGGGTGCCGGCGACTTTAACAACGATGGCCTGATCGATTTGTTTTTTGCTTCCAACCAGGGCGACAACCAGTTGTACCTCAACGAAGGCAACCTGAAGTTCAGGGAAGTAACGGCCGTGGCCAAAATTGTACAGGATGGTGGCTGGTCAACCGGTGTAGCTGTGGCCGATATTAACAACGATGGCCTGCTGGATATTTATGTATGCAAGGTGGGCAATTATGAAAAGCTGCACGGCAAAAACCAGTTGTTCATTTGCCAGGGCATTGATGCCAATGGCGTTCCTTTCTATGCAGAAAAAGCGCAGGAGTACGGACTGGATTTTTCCGGCTTCAGCACCCAGGCAGCTTTCCTGGATTATGACATGGATGGCGACCTGGATGTTTTCTTGCTCAACCACGCCGTTCACCAGAATGGTTCTTTTGCGGAACGTAAAAACTTTTTAAATACGTATAACCCACTTTCCGGCGACCGCATTTACCGCAACGACGGCGCCACTTTTACCGATGTGACCCGCGAAACCGGCATCCAAAGTTCCGCCATCAGCTACGGCCTGGGCATTGCGGTGGCAGACATTAACCTGGATGGCTACCCGGACCTGTACATCGGCAACGACTTTCACGAAAATGATTATCTCTACATCAACCAGCGCAATGGCACTTTTAAAGAAATGGCTACCGAGCAGCTCATGCACACCAGCCAGTTTTCCATGGGGGTAGATGTAGCCGATATCAATAACGATGCTTATCCCGAAATCATTTCGGTAGACATGCTGCCGTCCGATCCGTACATTTTAAAAAGGTCATTGGGCGAAGACGAGTACAACATTTTTAATTTAAAGATCAACCACGGCTACAACTACCAGTACACCCGCAACAACCTGCAGCTGAACCGGCGCAACGGCCTGTTTAGCGAAGTAGGCCTGTACGCCGGCGTGGCTGCAACCGACTGGAGCTGGGCGCCGCTGTGGATGGACTTTGATAACGACGGCCTGAAAGATTTATTCATCTCCAACGGCATACCCAAGCGGCTGAATGATATTGACTACGTGAACTATGTTTCGAACAACGAGATACAGCAAAAAATCCGCGACAACAAAATGGCCGAAGGCGACATGGCCCTGATTGACAAGTTCCCGCAGATCAAACTCCCGAACAAATTTTACAAGAACAAGGGCAATGCTTCGTTTGAAGACCTTCAAAAGTCCATAGCCGGCGACGCGCCTACGTTTTCCAACGGATCGGTTTATGCCGACTTTGACAATGACGGCGACCTGGATATTGTGGTTAACAACATAGATGAACCGGTGCTGCTATACGAAAATAAAAGCCAGCAAAGGGAAGCGGCCAACTTTCTGCAGTTGACGCTCAAAGGCCCGGCCACCAACACCAATGCCGTGGGCGCCAAAGCGCTTGTTTTTGCCGGCAACCAGGTTCAAGCTTATGAAAAGTACCCCGTCAAAGGCTTTCAGTCCAGCATGGAAATCCCGCTGCACATCGGGCTGGGCACGGCGCCGGTGGATAGTGTTTTGCTCATTTGGCCCGACAATTCGTATCAATCCGTTCACTGGAAAGACACCTGCCGCTTAACCTTGGCTTATACCACCGGCCTACCCTCATTTGATTACGGTAAGTTACAGTCCCGGTGGCCCAATACCACGCGCCCCCTCACCGACATCACCCAACCAACCGGCCTGTTGTACCGGCATGAAGAAAACAACTTTGTCGAGTTTGACCGCGAGCCCCTGATCCCGTTCATGCTGTCGAAAGAAGGCCCGGCGCTGGCCGTGGGCGACGCCAATGGTGATGGGCTGGAAGATGTATTCATAGGCGCTGCCAAGGGCAAAAAAAGCGCCGTGTTTTTACAGTTGTCTTCGGGTCACTTTCAAAAAATGGCCCAGCCGCATTTAGATAACGACAGCACCTACGAAGACGTGGACGCCTGCTGGGTGGATGTGAACAACGACCGGACAAAGGACCTGGTGGTAGCCAGCGGCGGCAATGAATACTATGGCAAAGACGAACACATGATGCCCCGCGTTTACCTCAACGACGGCAAGGGCGGGCTTACCCGGCTGCAGGGCGCCTTTACCAACCTCTACCTGACGGCATCGAGCGTACAGCCGTACGACTTCAATAAAGATGGTGCGGTGGATTTGTTTATCGGCGCCCGGTCGGTGCCCTGGGAGTACGGACAAATACCCCAGTCCTACCTGTTACAAAACGATGGGCAGGGCCGTTTTAAAGACGTAACGGCTACCTATGGTCCGGACTTGTCGCACATAGGCTTTGTAAAAAGTGCGGCCTGGACCGACCTGGACGGTGACGGTGACCAGGACCTGCTGCTGGCCCTGGAGTGGGATGGCCTCGTCGCTTTTATCAATAACAATGGCCATTTTAAAAAACAATACCTGACCGACAAAAAAGGCTGGTGGAACTTTGTGCTGCCCTGCGATGTGGACGGCGATGGCGACCTGGACCTTATTGCCGGTAACCAGGGCCTCAACAGCCGGCTGCAGGCGACCGACAAAGAACCCGTCCGGTTGTACTACAACGACTTTGACGACAATGGCAAAAAAGAACAGGTAGTCACCTACTTTTTGGCCGGTAAAGAACTGCCATTCGCCAATAAAGACGAACTGCAAAAGCAAATGCCGGTTTTAAGAAAACGCTTTTTATACGCCGAAGACCTGGCCAAAGCAACCTTGCCCGAAATCTTCAGCAGCAGCAAACTAAAAGGAGCCGAAGTACGCACCGCCAATTATTTTTACAATGCGGTGTTGATCAACGAAGGTAATATGAAGTTTAGCGTGCAGCCGCTGCCCTGGCAGGCACAGCTCACCTCCTACCGCGATGCAGTGGTGGTAGATGCCAATAACGATAACCGGCCGGACATTTTCCTGGTAGGCAACTTTTATGAAAACAACATACAAATGGGTCGCTACGATGCCGATTATGGCACCCTGCTGATCAATAATGGTCAGGGCCAGTTTACCTGTCAAACCACCAACGGACTTTCCATTAAAGGCCAGGTGCGGCACATACGCCCCATCACCATTGGCCGGCAGCAGGCTTATATCCTTGCCAAAAACAACGACAGCACCCAGGTGATAACCTGGCAACCCTGAGCCTTCTAAAAAGCCTATGGGAAGAAGAAGGTCCACCACGGTCGACAGACGACAGTCCACAGCTGAGAGAGAGAAGTTATAAGTGGTAAGTTTTAAGTTATAGGTTTTAAGTTATAAGTAAAGGCTAAAGGCGGAAAGCTGAAGACTGAAAGCGGAAGGCAAAAGTGAAAAGGCAAAACCAAAAAAGTAGAGCAGCCAGACTGGTGCAGCGCCTTATCCCGCGATAACTTTGTACACATATTGCAGTGAAAAAAGGATAGCGGGATACCGCACCTGCAGGATTTTACCTTAACACGCAAAAAGACTGAACTCTTTTAAAAGCCCATATCAGTAAGGACTTTACAAATAATCTACAGAACTTAAAGAAAGAGACACTCCGGAATGAGGGTTGCTTGTGCGTGGGCCGGCCAAACGGGCGGAGCGATCAGGGCAGCCTTGAACTTTTTGTTTACTTTTTCGGGGAGAAAAAGTAAGAACAGCTACCTACAGGCGTACTGTAAATAGTCATAGAAATCTTTTACAAGAACTGCTACATGGGGTTTTGAAAGAAGTTAAAAGATGATGCTGAAACCAGTTCAGCATGACAGGTGGCAGAGGCACTACAATTTCTTCAAAAACCCATATCGTAAATAAAGGCATTGGCTGCTAGGTGTCTACGACCGGCAACACAAACAAAACCTAATCGTAGTCAAAACCACCAAAGAGCAAAAGTTTAAATAACAGTGCTCTTCTTCCGGCTCCACACTATAAAGTCAGTGGCCGGAATGTTGCTCACTTCCAGCTGGCGCATCATGTTCACCATTTGCCCGCGGTGATAAGTTCCATGATTGAACACGTGCAGCAGCACCTGATAAACTGCCTGCTTGAACTTTTCTTTCCGCGAGTTATAATAAATAAACTCATGATCCAGCATATACTCCTGCGCCTGCAGCACCCACTCGTGCCACTGCCGGCACTGGTTCATCAACCCCTGGGCCCTGTCGTCAAAAGAGCCGGAAAAGTTTTCGCTGGGCGGCACAATCACCTCCTGCAATTTCATGCGCTGCCACCAAATGCTTTCGGCATCCCACAAGTGCTGCACTGTAGCCGCCAGCGAAGGAAAGCTGCTGGCAACGGTTTGCTCCTGCAGTTCTTTGGGCAGTTGCTGAATGCGCTCCAGCATCAACTGGTTTGCCCACAGGTGGTAAGTAGAAAACTGGGTCAGTAAAATCTTCATAACAAACAGTACTTTCGTCAACTTAGTATCGACACTGCTAAATAACAAATAAGATTGATCATGCCCGATAAAAATTTTACCTATGCCGGCTTTAGCTCTGCCGCGGTACACGCCGGTCATCAAAAAGATGCGCAACAGGCGCACCTGGTGCCCGTTTATGCCTCCAGCTCCTTTGTATTTGACAGCGCGGAGCAAGGCGTGCGGCGCTTTAGCGGACAAGAGCCCGGTTATATGTACAGCCGCATGGGCAACCCGACCTGTACCGAAGCCGAGCAAAAAATCGCCGCCCTCGAAACCTTTGGACTCGACCTGGAAGTAAAAGGCATTCTGCATGCATCGGGCATGGCTGCCGTGGCTACGCTGATGTTGGGTACGCTACGACCAGGCGACAAGGTGCTGACTCACTACTCCCTGTATGCCGGCACCGAAGAACTGCTGGACAAAGTGCTGTCCCAGTTGGGCATAACGGCGGTAGTGGCCGACCTCAAAAACCTGGAGCGGGCGGAATACGCGATGAAAAAAGACAAGGCCATCAAAATGCTGTACCTGGAAACGCCGTCGAACCCAACGGTACAGTGCGTGGACCTGAAAGCGCTTACCGGCCTGGCCCAGCAATACGGTTTGCTGGTGGCCTGCGACAACACATTTGCCACCCCTTACCTGCAGCAGCCCTTTCAGTATGGGGTTGATTTTATCATGCACTCCACCACTAAGTTTTTAAATGGTCATGGCACGGCCATCGGCGGCATTTTGCTGGGCAAAGACGTGGAGCGGATGAACACCACCATTACCAAAACTCACCGCCTGCTGGGCGGCAGCGCCAATCCGTTCGATGCCTTTTTGCTGATCAACGGCATCAAAACCCTGGAGCTGCGTATGGAGCGGCACTGCGCCAATGCCCTGCAGGTAGCCCGTTATCTGGAAACCCATCCGCAGGTGGCGCAGGTGGCGTACAACGGTCTGCCCTCCCACCCTGACCATGCTCTTACCCAACAACAAATGCGAAGGGCCGGGGCCATGCTAAGCTTTGAGCTCAAGGGCGGCCGGGCAGCCGGTTTTCAGTTAATGAACAAACTGAAAATGTGCCTGCGTACGGTTTCCTTAGGCACCTGCGACTCCCTGGTCTGTCACCCGGCCTCTATGACCCACCAGGGCATCAGTGCCGAGCAGCGGGCAGCCTATGGCATTACCGAGGGTTTACTGCGCATGAATGTTGGCATTGAAAATGCAGAAGACATCATCGCAGACCTGGAGCAGGCTTTGGAGCCATAATGAACAAAGTCAAAAAGCAAGGTATGATAGTAAACGGAGGCATTGACCATCTTTCTTCAGGAGGGGACCATTGCCGCCATGCAGCTGCACCTTAGAGAGACACGATTGTACCACCCATGATAAAACTTTTTCAAATACCTATATTCGTTTTATGAACATTGAAATTCGGAGGGCAAAAAAAGAAGATTGTGCGCGCATTCTGGAACTGGTAAAAGAGCTGGCCCGCTATGAAAAAGCACCCAATGAAGTAACCGTTACGCTGGAGCATTTTGAGCAAAGCGGCTTTGGCTACAAGCCGGTGTGGTGGGCCTTTGTTGCAGAAGTAGATGGCGTGATACAAGGGTTTGCCTTATACTACATTCGCTTCAGCACCTGGAAGGGGCAACGCATGTACCTGGAAGACTTTTATGTAAATGAAGACATACGGGGCAAGGGCCTGGGCAAACTGCTGTTTGACCGGCTGATTACCGAAGCCAAAAGAAGAAAGCTGAATGGCATACAATGGCAGGTGTTGGAGTGGAACGAACCAGCCATCAACTTTTACAAAAAATATAATGCAGTGTTTGATGGCGAGTGGCTCAACTGCGCCATTCCTGTTGAATAAAATTAAAAAAGCTGAACCTCAGAGTTCAGCTTTTTTAATGCGATCAGGTAACATTAAATAGACAACAGGATCACAAGTACTACTAAAGCACCCAGACCAATCCAAGACCATTTTACGCGGTTGCTCTTATTGGCATCGTTCAGCAGGTAGGCAATCAGTACACCCACCAACCCTAACAAAAAGCCCAGGGCAAAACCACCAATGTGAAAACCAGTGGAGCTGTCTACTTTTTTCACCACCTTTGCCAGCTTTTTGCTGTTGACGGTCCCATCCGGGCTAATGCTTTTCCGCAGTTCGCGCTGGGCCAGCTTAAACATCACTTTATCGGCCATTTTCATGTCGCGGCCAGACAAGGCTTCATATTCTTTTACTTTGATGTAAGACAGGTCCATCAGGGAAATTTTTTGACCCGAATTGCCAATAGGGATAAATAGTTCTGTAGCTTTTTTGGGCGGCGGGGTTACAACACCTACAGCGGCAAAAGAAGTGACCATTAGGGCAATAGCCATGAAAAGAGCGA
>JAEWAC010000144.1 GCA_023391895.1 Bacteroidota bacterium | reverse complement strand
GGGTACGCCTGCCTGTACCGTTTGGGGCAAAGGGTAATTCAGGATCGACTGGTTGCGTTGGATTTCCTTAGGCAGGTTACCCAGCAGCAGGTTCAGTTCATTTTGGGTAACCAGGATGCGCTGTTGGAGGGCCGTTTCCAGGGATTGGGTTTGTAACAACTGCGCCCTGAACTGTTGAACGGCCAACTCAGTAGCTTTACCGCCTTCTTTTTGAGCTTCTATCACTTCCAGCGCGGCTTGCTGCAGCTCCCGGTTTTTTTGCAGCACGCTTTGTTCGCTATCCAGCGCCAGCAGTTCATAATACCGGCTGGCTATTTCTGATACCAGCATGGTGCGTACCAGGTGAACCCCCGTCTGCGATGCCAGTAGGCGGTAGTAGGCCGCACTTTTGCGGCTTTTCAGCTTACCCCATAAGTCTATTTCCCAGGAGCTGCGCAAACCCAGGAAGTAATCAGGGGTCAGGGGTGTCGGTATGTTTTGTTTTTTATTGATATTGGGCGAAAGGTTGGTGTCGTAGTTACCCACACCATCCAGTGTATAATCGCCAAAGCGGGTCACACCAGCGGAAGCTACTGCTTCCACCGAAGGTTTAAGGGCACCCCTGGTTTGTAAAAAGTTGGCCTGGGCCATTTCTACCCGCTGCAGGGCAGACTGTAAGTCCCAGTTACGCTCCAGGGCAGTATCAATCAATTGTTGCAGATAAGGGTCCGGAAACATCTTGCTCCAGGCCAGGTCGCCCATGCTGGTGCTGTCCGTTTGCTGTTCAAATTGTGCCGGCAGATTGACTGGCGTTTTACGTTGCAGCGATTGGGTAGGGGCGCAGCCGGTAAGCAGGGCAGCGGCCACCACAAACGATGCAGTATAGGTAGTGAACTTCTTTTTATGTTGTTGTTTCATTATGATAAAGCGTTTTCAGTAATGGATTGGGATGGAAAGGTTGGGTGAACATTTGGCTTTTGCCGGCGTGGCTTTTTCCTTCCCATGGAGGCAAACAGCACATACAAGCCCGGTATCAGCAGCAGGCCAAATACCGTCCCGATCAACATGCCGCCGGCAGCAGCTGTACCAATGGAGCGGTTACCCATGGCGCCGGCACCGGTTGCTATGCACAAAGGAATCAAACCGGCAATAAAGGCAAATGAAGTCATCAGGATGGGCCGCAGACGGGAGACCGCTCCTTCTATAGCGGATCGCATAATGGTGGCGCCTTCATTGCGGCGCTGGATGGCAAATTCAATAATCAGGATGGCGTTCTTGCCTAATAAACCAATCAGCATCACCAGGGCCACCTGTGCATAAATGTTGTTTTCCAGTCCTAATAATTGCAGAAACAGGAACGCACCAAAAATACCCGTGGGCAGCGACAGGATTACCGGCAGGGGCAACAGGAAGCTTTCGTACTGAGCCGCCAGCAACAGGTATACAAATACCAGACAGATGATAAAAATATACACCGCCTGGTTGCCGGATATAATCTGCTCCCGGGTCATGCCCGACCACTCGTAACCAAAGCCGCGGGGCAGCTTTTCCTGAGCCACTTTCTCTACCGTCTCAATGGCCTGGCCACTGCTGTAGCCCGGTGCCGCATCGCCATTGATCATAGCGGAAGTGTACATATTATAGCGGGTCAGCTGTTCCGGACCATACACTCTTTCCAGCTTGATGAATGTAGAGTAAGGCACCATTTCACCTTTATCATTCTTCACATACAGGTTGCCGATGTCTTCCGGTTTGATGCGGTATTCCGGTGAGGCTTGCAGCATTACTTTGTACATCTGCCCGAAGCGGATAAAATTGGAAGCATAATAGCTACCTAATAGGGTTTGAAGGGTGGACATGGCCTTATCTACTGTTACCCCTTTTTTAGCTGCCATTTCCTGGTCCACATGAATCATGTATTGCGGGAAGTTGGGATCGAAAGAAGTAAAGGCATTGGCTACCTCCGGTGTGTTATTGATAGCATCAATAAACTCATTGGTTATAGTGGCCGTTTGCTGCAGGTTACCGCTTCCGGTACGGTCCAGCACCCGCAGTTCAAACCCGCTGGCATTACCAAAGCCGGGTACGGTAGGGGGTGGGAAATATTGGATGCTGGCATCGGCAATATGCCGGGTGGCGGCTTCCATTTGTTTGATGATCTCGTCCACCGATGCTTCTCGGTCTTCCCAGGGTTTCAGGTTGATCATACCCATACCATAGGAGGCTCCGGCCACATCGTTTACCAGGCTGAAGCCCGCCAGGGTAGACACGGATTCAATAGCCGGTATTTTGGTGGTGGCCTGTTGTATATCATCCAGCACTTTTTCGGTTCGCTCCACGGTAGCACCGGGCGGGGTCGTGACATTAACGTAAATCATTCCCTGGTCTTCGGTAGGGATAAAGCCCGACGGAAGAATGGTACTAAGGCCCCAGGTGCCGGCAAAGAAAAACCCCAGCATCGCCAACGTAACCACCCGGCGGCCGGCTATCTTCCGGATCAGGCGGGCATAGGTTCGTTCGGTGGCATTATAGCCTTTATTAAACCGGTCGAAAAAGCGATTTAATAAATTTTTCTTTTTCTGGGCCGGGGCATGTCGCAGCATGAGGGCACAAAGGGCGGGCGTCAGCGTAACGGCATTGATACCCGATATAACAATGGCAATGGCCAGCGTCAGCGAAAACTGGCGGTAAAAGATCCCTACGGGGCCTTCCATAAAAGCTACCGGTACAAATACCGCCGACATCACCAGTGTAATGGCCACAATGGCGCCGCTGATGTCTTTCATGGCTGCCATGGTAGCTTCCAGCGGCGGCAGGTGGTGTTCCGTCATTTTTACGTGTACGGCTTCCACCACTACAATGGCATTATCGACCACAATCCCAATGGCCAGTACCAGTGCAAAGAGCGTGAGCAGGTTGATAGAAAAGCCCAACATCTGCATAAAGAATAAGGTGCCGATCAGCGCCACCGGTACCGCCAAAGCGGGTATGAGGGTAGAACGGAAGTCCTGCAGGAAAAGAAATACCAGCACAAATACTAGGAGAAAGGCTTCTATCAAAGTTTTCAACACGCTGGAAATGGAGGCATCCAGAAAACGCGAAACATCATAATTGACATTATAGGTCATGCCGGGCGGAAAAGACGTTTCCTGTAATTCGGCCATGCGGCTTTTAACGTTGGCAATCACCTCGCGGGCATTGGATCCCGGCCGTTGCTTCAGCATGATGGAGGCGGAAGGGCGGCCATCGGTTTTGGATTCCATAGCGTAACTGAGCGATCCAAACTCCACATTGGCCAGGTCTTTCAATCGCAGTACGGAGCCATCATCCTGGGCGCGGATCACAATGTTTTTGTATTGCTCGGGCTCAAACAACTTACCCGTATAACGCAATACGTATTCCTGCATTTGGGCTTCCTGATCAGAGCTTTCACCGGTTTTGCCGGGTGCGGCTTCCACGTTTTGTGCCCGTATGGCTTCAACTACTTCATCAGCAGAAACGTTGTAGGCAACCATGCGGTCCGGCTTCAGCCAAACCCGCATGGAATAGTCTTTGGCACCCATGATCTCGGCAAAGCCAACCCCTTCGATCCGCTTCAGTTCCTGCAGTACGTTGATGTCTGTAAAATTGAACACAAACTTTTCGTCGGCAGCCGGGTCATCGCTCATGATGTTGAGGTACATCAGCATACTGTTGACTTCCTTTTCGGTGGTAACACCGGCTTTGATGACTTCTTCGGGCAATTCATCCAGGATAGTGGTAACCCGGTTTTGTACGTTTACGGCGGCCAGGTCGGGGTCGGTGCCTACTTTAAAAAAGATCTGGATCAGGGTGGTACCGGTATTACTGGTGACCGATTGCATGTACGTCATCCCGGGAACGCCGTTAATGGCCCGCTCCAGGGGCGTGGCCACCGCCTTGGCGCACACTTCGGCATTGGCACCGGTGTATTTGGCGGTAACAATTACAGAAGGCGGAACAATGTCCGGGAACTGCGTAATGGGCAGTGTAAACAGCGCCAGCACCCCCAGCAGGGTAATGAACAGGGAGATGACTAGCGACAGGATCGGTCGTTTTATAAATTTATCAAACATGTCTTTCAGTGTATTAAAAAAAGGATAGCCTTACAGCCCGCAGGCTGTACAGACAGTAACAATTGTGTTGGATGGCCCGGTTAAGGAGTAGCCTGTACCAAGCTGTCCAGCGCTACGGTGCGGGGCACGATCTGCATACCATCGCGAATGTTTTGTACGCCTTCGTATACCACCTGCTCACCCGGTTCCAGTCCCGATTCTACAATGTAGAAATGCGAAAGACGGCTCTGGGGTACAAAGCTTTTCATTTTAACCTTGTTGGTGCGGTCCACCACGTACACATAATTCTTGTCCTGAATTTCAAATACGGCTTTCTGCGGCACCATCAGGGCATCATCTACCGTAGTGCGCAGCAGCACCTTGCCGGTAGCGCCGTGTTTCAGCAGGTGATCGGGATTGGAAAATTTGGCCCGGAACGCAATGGAGCCAGTGCTTTCTTCAAACTCGCTGGCCGTGGTTTCAATGAGGCCGGTCTGGTGGTAAGTGGTATTGTCGGCCAAAATCAGTTCAACCGTATTGCTGCTGTTGTTTTTATTAAGTTGTCTGGCTTTGAGGTAACGGAGGTACTCGTCTTCAGAAATATTGAAATAAGCATAAATGGCGCTGACGTCGGAGACAGAAGTCAGGAGCGTGCCTTCTTCCAGTAAACTGCCCACTTTTA
>JAEWAC010000142.1 GCA_023391895.1 Bacteroidota bacterium | reverse complement strand
CCGCCATACATACCACTCACCTGCGGAATGGTCTGGTGGCTTTCGTCGATCATGCACACAAAATCTTTGGGAAAATAATCCAGCAAACAGAAGGGCCGGGTGCCGGGCTTGCGCCGGTCAAAAAAGCGGGAGTAGTTTTCAATACCGTTACAAAAACCCAGTTCGCGAATCATTTCCAGATCATACTCCACCCGTTCCTTCAGACGCTGCGCTTCTATAAACTTACCTACGCTTTTAAAATAATCCACCTGCGCCGCCATTTCATCCTGTATTTCGTACATCACGCTCTGCATAATGTCTTTGGGTGCTACATACAGGTTGGCGGGGAAGATGGCCGCATTATCCAGCTTGCCGATGCGTTTGTTGTTGACCACATCAATGCTTTCGATCTCTTCAATTTCATCGCCAAAAAACGTGATGCGGTATCCAAAGTCCACATACGGCAAATTGATGTCCACCGTGTCGCCTTTTACCCTAAATGTACCCCGGTTGAACTCGATGGAAGTGCGGGTGTATAAAGAGTTAACTAACGCATGTAAAAAGCCCTGCCGTGAGATCTTTTCTCCTTTGGCAATGCGGATGATACCGCTTTCGTAATCGGTGGGGTTACCCATACCGTAGATACAGCTTACCGAAGCCACCACAATAATATCACGTCGGCCGGACAGCAAACTGGTCGTTGCCCGCAGCCGCAGTTTGTCCAGCTCCTCATTGATGTTGAGGTCTTTTTCAATGTAGGTATCACTCACCGGCATGTAGGCCTCGGGCTGGTAGTAGTCGTAATACGATACAAAATACTCTACCGCATTGTCCGGGAAAAACTGTTTAAATTCCCCATACAGCTGCGCGACCAAGGTTTTGTTATGGGTCAGTACCAGCGTGGGCTTTTGCACGTTCTGGATCACGTTGGCCATGGTAAAGGTTTTACCGGAGCCAGTCACACCCAGCAGTACTTGATGACTTTCGCCGGCTAGAATGCCCTCGGTAAGTTGTTGAATGGCTGAAGGCTGGTCGCCTGCGGGCTGATATGGAGATTGTATTTTAAATGGCATAAGGAGACCGCAAATTTACCAACCTTTTTCGGCACCGGATTGCTAAAATTTTTATCATGGATACTTGCTCCAGCGTAGGCTGAAGCGTTGCTGCAACGGACATTGTCGTATGGGAAGGCACCGTCTTGTTTTCTTACGTCCCGCTCAACAAATGTCTTTTCAGTAGCTGTGCCATCCACCTACAGTGCTTTTTGATGTCTTTCTTCAGACTCAGCCGAAAGATTATTTTTCTGATTCGTTTTAAAAAGCCTATATTCCTGTAAAGCCGCAGATATGTACACCCAAAGTGAGCACAAAAATTGCCAGTCTAACTGATGAGTAGCTGTTTTTCAGCTTTTTATATATGTGGCAAAATATTTGATTCACAATTGTAAGGACTACTGCTTAATGAAAAACCACCCACCTGATCCGCAATACAAAACCTTATGTACTTCCAGAAAATCCAGCAAAATGCCTGTTGATGTCAACAGGCATTTTATTTTCCGGCCATCCATACCGGCACAAAAAAATCCCGCCTTGTTGGGGCGGGATGAAACAGCTATGCGCAACAGGCTTATGAGCCTTGTAATTCCTTGATTCTTTCGCGGATCTTGGTTTCAATTTCATCTGCCAGCGCCGGGTTGTCTTTCAGCAGGGATTTTACCCCTTCACGGCCCTGACCCAGCTTGTCGTTGTTATAGCTGAACCAGCTACCGCTTTTGTTTACAATCCCCATTTCCACACCCATATCCAGGATCTCACCAATTTTGGAGATACCCTCGCCAAACACCAGGTCAAACTCAGCAACACGGAAAGGCGGGGCTACTTTGTTTTTCACCACTTTTACTTTTACGCGGTTTCCTACGGCTTCTTCACCGTCTTTAATCTGCGTCATACGACGGATGTCCAGGCGTACGGAAGCATAGAATTTCAAGGCATTACCACCGGTTGTAGTTTCGGGGTTACCAAACATCACACCGATCTTTTCACGCAACTGGTTGATGAAAATACAGATGGTGTTGGTTTTGGAAATGGTCGCGGTCAGCTTACGCAGGGCCTGCGACATCAAACGGGCCTGCAAACCCATTTTGGAATCACCCATCTCTCCTTCTAACTCACCTTTGGGTACAAGGGCGGCTACGGAGTCGATCACCACTACGTCCAGCGCACCAGACAGGATCAGGCGATCCGCAATTTCCAGGGCCTGCTCACCGTAGTCCGGCTGGGAGATCAGCAGGTTGTCAATATCCACACCCAGCTTTTGAGCATATACGCTATCAAAAGCATGCTCGGCATCGATAATGGCGCACATGCCACCTTTCTTTTGTGCTTCGGCAATCACGTGGGTGGCAACGGTGGTTTTACCAGAGCTTTCCGGCCCGTAGATCTCAATGACCCGGCCTTTGGGCAAACCGCCAATACCCAGTGCGGCATCCAGCCCGATGGAGCCGGTGGACACCACTTCCTGTGTTTGTTCGGCACGTTCATTCATCATCATTACACTACCCTTACCAAAGTCTTTATCGATCTTGTCCATGGTAAGCTTTAGTGCTTTTAATTTTTCGCTATTTGACATGTTTTTGGTTTGAAAAAGTTAGAAGAATGATGGCTCAAATGTAAGCTTTTAATGCCCGGTCATTCTTAAATTTTATTAGGGTGTAAAGCTAATGATTTTAGCAAAATAAAGGAAGAAAATCTACCTTTTCCGTGTTTAAAAATAGGTTAAAGAACCCGGCTCCTGACCCGCCTTACCGGGGTGCAAAAACGGCCATTTAAAACTCCGTTTCAAGCGGCTGATCCGGCGCTATTTTATCCCGCCCCGCCGCATCTCTGCGCCCCAGCAGCAGCTCTTCATTAAATATAATTGTTATGCATGGAAATTCAAAACCGGAGCACAGATTTCGCGGATTGTCTGAACCATGATTTGGGGAGATTTAGGGATTAGGAAGAAAGGTGCATGTTTTCTTTAAAGTGAAGGGGCCCCTCCCTCGATCCCTCCCCGGTGGAGCGGGAGGCAGGGCGATAAATGTTGTTTCAGCTTTCGTAGTGACGTATGGGCTTTTGAAAGAAGTTTACCTGGCGCTTACATTGTAAGACAGTTTGCGCCTTCATAACACCGCTCGCCTGTCATGCCGAACTTGTTTCGGAATCTCCTGCCATAAGGACTTTTCAAGAACTGGATCAACATCTTTTATCAGTAGGAAATATGGGTTTTTGAAAGCTTTGGTTTTAGGCACGAAGGCACCAAGGAGCACAAAGAAAATGATATTTGAAGGTGCTGGAGATGCCGAAACAAGTTCGGCATGACAGGGGAAGAGTTTTTTCATTTATTGGAATAGCTTTACGAACAGAGAATAACTTTACAAACCGATATGGGCTTTTGAAGAAGCTGAATAGTTGAGTATGGGTTTTTGAAAAGAGTTGAACTTTGGGTTTTTAAAAGACTTTCCCTGCTGTCAACTATAGTTGAAAAACATTCAAAGGCCCATAGGTCAATTCTAATACTGAAATGAAATCAACTGCCGGACCTCCCGCTCCACCTGGAAGGATCAGAGGGAGGGGCCAAACCTTCAAAAACCCATGCTGCTCTTTTTCATTTTTACTTTTTCATTTTTCATGGCGCTAATCTCCAAAACCAGAGGGACCATCCTAAAATCACCTGCTGTGGACTGTCGTCTGTCGACTGTGGACTCTTCTCTATGGGTTTTTAAAGAAAAAAGCCTCCGGCTTTTGTCCTTCGCCTGATTGCATTTATTTTCAGCCCTTAAATAATACGCTCTATGGCCGCTACCACTACTACTGCCGCTCAGGATAAAGTTTTGCAGTACATCCATAACCTGCCCGATTGGTCGAAAAACATTTGCCTGCAACTGCGCCAGATTATCTTACATGCCGATCCTTCCCTCGTGGAAGAATGGAAGTGGGGACCGCATTACAGCAGCAACGGCATGGTATGCGGCTTTGGTGCTTTTCAAAAACATATCAAGTTTACCTTTTTCAATGGTTCGGCCATGAAAGATCCTCACGGATTATTTAATCATTGTGTGGATAACGAGTTCAGCCGCAGCATCAAGTTTACCGAGGCCACAGAAATTGATGAACAACTACTAACAGCTTACATCCGGGAGTCGGTGGCCGTCAATCAAAAAGGCTTTAAGCGGGAGGTGGCCAATAAAACAGTAGAAGTACCGGAAGCCCTGACCTCTGCATTAGCTCAAAATAAAGTCGCCCAACAATTTTTTGATACATTAAGCTATGGGTATAAGAAAGAGTTTGTAGAGTTGGTAACTACAGCCAAACAGGAAAAAACCAAACAGGAACGCATTGCCAAAGTGGTAGACTATTGCGCACAGGGAAAAAAGCTGAATGACAAGTATAAAAAATGACCGCGGATTAAAAGATGGATGGGATTAGCAGGATGGTTACAGTAAGCTACCACTTACACCAGCACAAAAGCTGCCAGGTACAAAATCCCATTAATCTTTTTAATCCTGTAATCCGCGGTTATATTTGTGTATCACATCAAACCCAATTAAATGAAAAAGATATTATTGGCCGCTGCGGTCTTTTTTACGGTTGCCACTCATGCACAGGATACCGAAGTTAAACCGGCTGCTAAAGGCGTGGTGTATGGTGAGGCCATCTCTGCCCAGGGAGAAGCCGTTTTGCCCAATGAAGTACAGACCCGAATGGCCAACAACGTATTTGAAGGCAAAGTAACCGGCAAGGTCAAAGAAGTGTGCAAGTCCATGGGTTGCTGGATCAAACTGGAAAAAGCCGATGGTACGACCCTGATGGTAAAATCCAAAGACCATGGCTTTTATATGCCCCAGGACCTGGTGGGTAAAACCGTGGTGATTGAAGGCACCGCCAGCGTAAAAGAAGTAACCGAAGCCAAAAGAAAACACCTGGCCGAAGATGCCGGTCAGTCCAAGAAAGAAATCAAAAAAATAAAAGGTGGGGCCAAAGAAGTGCATTTTATAGCCAAAGGCGTGGAAGTGCTGAACTAACCTTTTCCCAACTTCTTCAAAAGCCCATATCAGAAATATGGGCTTTTTTGTAACCTTTCGGAAAGGGGCATAGTCCTAAGGGGTATGAAAAAGATACTCACGCTGCTGACCCTCCTGACTGCTTTTGTGGCCCATGCACAAACCGACTCGCTTTTTGTTACCACTTCCGATTCGGAACAACTGTTTGTCAAGCGTTCGGGCAAAGGCATGCCTGTTTTGTTTATTCACGGCGGCCCCGGCTCCAACTCGGCTTATTTTGAATATACCGGCGGCAACGTTTTTGAAAAAGACGTGCAGATGATCTACCTGGACCAAAGAGGCTGCGGCCGTTCGGGTAATGCCGCCAATAAAGACTACTCGCTCCAGCGCATCGTAAAGGATTTTGAAGAAGTACGCACAGCACTCGGCATCAGGCAATGGATCATCATGCCGCACTCTTTTGGCGGCATACTGGCTACGGAATATGCTTACCAGCACCCAACTTCCATTAAAGCCATGGTATACCTCAACTGCACCATAGACGTGACGGCCTCTGCCAACAGCGGCATTGCCAAAACACTGGAGCTGCTGCCCCGCATGAGGGCCGAAGAAAAAGCGTATTTACAAAGTGATACCGTAAACCTTTTGCAGCGCTGGTTTGCCTCTTTCGGCCTGCTGGATAAAGAAGGCCTGCGTTACCAGCTTTTCTTCGACAGTAAAGAAGCCGATTCGCTGCACTCCGATATAACACAAAAATTTGCCCGCCACTGGGAGATGCAGCAAAACGTGTGGAACTACCCCGAGTACTTTGTTTCCTTTGTGCCCAAAACCGCCCGCATTCAGTTGCCGGTGCTTATCATTGGCGGCACCCGCGATTACACCATTGGCGTGGATCACCCCAAGCTCATGCAGTTCCCGCACCAGCAGGTAAAATACGTAGGTGG
>JAEWAC010000134.1 GCA_023391895.1 Bacteroidota bacterium | reverse complement strand
GCACCTACTACAACGAAGACCAGTGGAGCAGCGCCGCCAAGCAACTGGAGTCAGCCCTGAAAATACACCGCCTGCAGCCGGAGTACAACCTGCTGATGGGCGAGTGCCAGCTGCACATGGGCGCTGTAAAGGAGGCGGTTCTGTATTTTTCTACTGCGGTGCGGGTGCGGCCCAAGAACATTTCCGGCTGGGAGGCTTTGATCCGCTGCCTGTACCAGTCTGGTTTTTATATAGAAGCAAGGGTGCAAACACTGGCGGCCCTGGAGCACACCGGCAAAAAACCGCTCTTCCTCTATTATTTAAGTGCCGTTTTGTTTGCACTGGGCAAACCAAAAGATGCATTATTATGCCTGCATCAGGCCATGTCCGAAGCGCCCAAAGTGGTAAAAAAGTTTGTAGCCCTTAATCCATCGCTGTTACAAAACCCTCAGGTGGTGGATGTCATCGCCCAATACAAGCGCAAGTAATAATTACCTGTCTCTGTTTTAATGACAAGTCTTAAATTTGCCGCCATTATGAATAATGCGTATACAAACTGCTTATAATGAATTTTAATCTTTCTCAAATTCCGGATCGCTATAAAAAACCCCGTGCCGCCGGCATTACGATGGTAATGGACAAAGGTTTAAGTGTAGCCGAGGCAAAAAACTTTTTAAGTGTTTCTCATCCTCACGTAGATATTATCAAACTGGGTTTCGGAACTTCTTTTGTTACTCCCAACCTGGAAGAAAAACTGGAGGTGTACCGCTCGTATGATATTCCCATTTACTTTGGCGGCACCTTGTTCGAAGCTTTTCTGGTACGCAACCAGTTTGACGATTATTTAGCCGTGTGTAAGAACTTCGGTATTCATTATATGGAGGTGAGCGATGGCTCCATTACCATTCCGCATGCTGAAAAATGTGGTTATATAGAAAAGATGACCGCTTACGGCACCGTATTGAGCGAGGTAGGCAGTAAAGACGCCGCCCACATTATTCCGCCTTATAAATGGATTGAGTTGATGAAGGCCGAACTGGAAGCCGGTGCTACCTACGTTATTGCCGAAGCCCGCGAAGCCGGTAACGTAGGCATTTACCGCGGCTCCGGTGAAGTAAGGGAAGGCCTGGTGCAGGAAATCCTGACCCAGATTCCGGGTGAAAAAATCATTTGGGAAGCACCCCAGAAAGCACAGCAATTATACTTTATTGAACTGCTGGGCTGCAATGCCAACCTGGGAAATATTGCCCCCACCGAAGTGATTCCTTTAGAAGCCATGCGGCTGGGTTTAAGGGGCGATACCTTTGACCTTTTCCTGGATAAAGAAAGCGCATAATGAAATTGTACGGCCTGATAGGGAAACCGCTGACGCACTCTTTTTCCAAAACCTACTTTACCCAAAAGTTTGCAGCGGAAGACCTAGCCGATTGCCGGTACGAGAACTTTGAGCTGGAAACAATTGCCGATCTTCCTACACTGCTGCAGCAACAGCCGCAGGGTTTTAACATCACCATTCCTTACAAAAAAGAAGTGGTGGCTTACCTCCATGCGGCCAATGCCGTGGTGCAGGAAATGGGTGCCTGCAACTGCGTAAAAGTGGTGGACGGAAAGCTGTACGGCTATAATACCGATGTAATGGGCTTTCAGCAGTCGCTGCAAAAAAGGCTGCAGCCGCACCACCAGAAAGCACTGGTGCTGGGTACTGGTGGCAGTTCCAACGCGGTGCAATATGCCCTAAAGCAATTGGGTATTTCTTACCAGCTGGTGTCGCGGCAAAGGGGTGCCGGACTGATCACCTATGAGGAATTGAACGAAAGCCTGCTGCAGGAGCATACCGTGATCGTCAATACCACACCCGTAGGCATGTTTCCTCAGGTAGACCAGGCTCCACCCGTACCGTATCATTTACTTACTCCACAGCACCTTTTGTTTGACCTGATCTACAATCCGGAAAAAACCCTTTTCTTACAAAAGGGTGAGGCGCAGGGGGCGGCCATTTGCAATGGTTATGAAATGCTGATCCTGCAGGCAGAAGCCAGCTGGGAAATCTGGAACAGCCCACTTCCTTAAAAACCCATATAAAAGTAGTTGACGGTTTACAGTTGACTATTGACGGAAAATAGGTTCAAAAAGCTATCATAAAAAAAGCCGTTGGTGTGCATCTCCAACGGCTTTTTTTATGTGTTGTACAACTCTTTTAAAACGGCATAGGGCCCCTCCCTCTGATCCCTCCCCGGTGGAGCGGGAGGCCAGGCACTATATTTCAATTCAGCTATTGAATTGACGTATGGGCTTTTGAACCATTCTGGGCTAAACTGTATCTGTCATCCACTCTTTTAGAAACCCATGCGGTTCATCTATCTGCGAAATCCGTGATTCAACTTCTTTAAACCCTATATGCGCTTTATGTATGCAGGCAGGAACAGTTGGGTGTGGAGCCACAACGCAGCTTCAAGTGCTACTGTGGTGACGTACAGCGTCATGGCCAGGCTTTTAAAAGCTTGAGCCTTTGAGATCCCTCCTTCGTCGGGATGACAGGCAAGCGTCAGATGAAAAACACGGCCCGCCTAAAAGGGTAACAACAAGAAGGCACAATTGCTTTAAAACCTCATATCTAGTTGTCAGTTAACCGAAGATTGCTGATCGCATTGAAAGTCTTTCAAAAACCCATAAAGTAGAGAAAACATTCTGCTTTCCTCCTAGTCTCTTAATCCCCAAATCATGGTTCCGACATCTGCGAAATCCTTTTCAAATCTGTGCAAGCTGTGATTCAAAATCACATATAAGTTGGGATGGTGCCGTAACCACCAGGCAATGGACATTCCTTAATTTGTTTCTATCAGTACAACTGCTGGTGATAGCAGCCCTAAAGCACCACGTTTTGCAGTTTTTGAACGGCTTCTTCGGGTACCGGTACTATTTTACGGTGGGTGTAATCAAAGCACACCATACCGGTTTTGGCCGCGGCGATGGTTACTTCTTTACCATCTTTATCAATCAGCAGTTCGTACACAAGATCAAAACCTGCGTGTGAAAAATCGCCGGCGGCTACATAGGCTTTCAGTTCGGTGCCGTAAAACAGCTCGTTTTTATATTCGATCGCCACATCTCTCATGATCAAGCCGGTGCCGGCAAAATCCAACTCGCTATAACCCAGCGACTGCAGGTATTGCATCCGGGCTTCGTGCAGCAGGCTCAGTATGGTATCGTTGCCTACGTGGCCGCCATAGTTTATATCAGTAATGCGTACAGGGATGGAAGTAGAAAAAGAAAAGTTTTCGGGAAGCGTTAGTTTGATACGGGCCATTAGTTAATTTGAATTTTCCTGCAAGTTCTTTAATAGATCCAAAAAACCGGCAAAATCTGTAGCCAAAGATGCAGACATTTTACTTTGCAACGAGGAAATTTTTTCTTTACACTCCTGGTGGCTGGCAAAAACAACTTCGTCCGAACAGGTGTAGGAACTGTATACTTTTTTGGGTAGGCGCACGGCATTGCCCACTTCGCTGGTCACCACCATGTAGCGGTCGGTTTCGGAACGGTTGATGAGATTCTTTTCTTTAGGAACCACCGCCAGGTCCGGTGCCGGATCATGGTCGGCCGGCATCACCACTTCGGATTTTTTAGCGGTGATCAGCGTTAGCGTTTTTTTAAGGTGGAGCTTTTCCGTTTTTCTTTTTTCCAGAGCTGAAGGTGGCGTAGCGGCTAAGGTGATGGTGTCGTTCAGGGCCTGGCGGCCTGGTGTAGCAACTACTTTGGCCGGCCTTGCTTTGGCCTGTATGGTGCTTAATACAGTGGCGCTGGTCACTTTCTGCGCCGGTTGAGTAGGGGAGCTGTTGTTGCTGACGTAAAAAATACCGGCCGCTATCAAAAGAACCACGGCTGCCGCTGCATATTGAGCAAACCGCCTATGGGGTTTTAAAACAATTACTTTGGTGGCAGGCTCAATGGCCGGCGCATGCAGTTGTTGCTCGATTTGCTCCCACACATGAGGTGCAGGTGGCTGCTGATATTGTTGTAGTCTTTCAGGATAAGCGGGCGTGGCTTCCTGGAGTGCTGCGGCAAGCTTATCCCATGCATCTGCCGGTGGTTCCGCCTCGTAATTCAATAATTTATGTTGCAGATTGCTGCTCATGTCTACGGTACTCTTTTCCTTTTTTCAATGTGCGTTTTTACCAGGTCCTGCAAGATGAGTTTCGCCCTTGATAACTGCGATTTGCTGGTGCCTTCGCTAATGCCTAACAGGTCGGCAATTTCCCGGTGCGTATAGCCTTCCACCACATACATATTAAACACCGTCCGGTAGCCGGGCGACAGTTGCTGTACCAGCCCGATAATGTCTTTTTCTGCCAGGTTGTCCAGTACGGATAAATATTTGCCTTCTATGGTGCCTTCTTCTTTTTCGGTTATGGGCTGCAGGTGGGCCTTTTTCCGGAAGTGTTCAATGGCGGTATTCACAAAAATCCTTCTTACCCAGCCTTCAAAAGAGCCTTCGCCCCGGAAGCTTTCCAGTTTTTTAAACACTTTGATAAACCCTTCCTGCAGTATGTCTTCGGCTTCTTCAGTACTGCCGGCATAGCGCAGGCATACACCAAACATCTTAGGGGCAAACCGCTGATACAGTTCGTACTGCATTTTACGATTCCCCTGCACGCATCCTTCTATTAAGTCGCTGTCACTGATTATTTGGTTGCTTGGTCCGCTCAATATTATTGGTTTTCACTTAACTGTTTCAAAAATGCTACCAGTTTGTCTACTGCCTTGCGGCGATGGCTGTACGCATTTTTTTCGGTCATGCTCATTTGGGCAAAGGTTTGGGTAGCACCCTGTGGCAAAAATACCGGGTCGTAACCAAAGCCTTCGGCTCCCTGCGCAGCTTCTGTAATGGTGCCTTCGCAAATCCCTTCAAAAAAATGCTCCCTATCCTGGAGCATCAAACAAATTACGGTGCGGAACCGTGCCGAACGGTTGGCATGACCCTGCAGGTTGTGCAGCAGCTTTTCGATGTTGCTGGCAAACGATTTTTCCGCCCCGGCATAGCGGGCGCTGCGAACGCCAGGTTCTCCGTTCAGGGCGGCCACTTCCAGCCCGGTATCTTCGCTAAAGCAGGCAGTTTGGGTAAGGCGGTAAATGGTTTGCGCTTTTTCGCGGGCATTGGCTTCCAGGGTATCATGGGGCTCCGGAATGTCTATGTCAATTCCGGCTTCTTTAAGCGAGGTGGCCGTCATGCCGGCGGGCAGTACGGCTTTTATCTCCTCTACCTTATGCTGGTTGTTGGTTGCAAAAATCAATTGCATGTAAAAAAATTAAAGTCCGAAAATTGTTTTCAGTGCCATCCACAGGTCTTTTTTTAACTGCTTGTCATTTTCTACCAGGCGCAGTTCGGGCGCTGACAAATAAGTGCATTTGTTAAATGCCTGTATCTGAAAGTGCGGAAAATGAAAGGGCAGACCCAACTCCAATGGCGTTACGTTAAACAGCAATACCGTCTGGCTGTTGAAGTACTGCACCAGGGACTGGTAGTCCCGGGTTTCCAGCTTTAAAAAGTTCACCAGCGCTATATCGGCCAGGGTGAGTTGGCAGGCGGAAAGAATGCTGGTTAAAAAGGTCAGTTCTCCTTCCGGAAGAAAAGTTTCTTTTTTTGAAGCCACTACTACCAGTATGTTTTTGGCATTGCCGCCCAGAGAATGAAATAGGGGCGGGGCGGGTTCGGGCACAGCAGTTGCAGTGGTTTCTATCAAAACCTGGCTGTACAGTTCGGCTAGTTGTTGCGGATGCAGCTGAATACGGTTCAAACTCATTTATGGATGTTTATAGCCCCAGGGGCTTAGCTTTTTTTCGTTTCTTTGCAGCGCAAAATTAATCTTTTATGCTTGCTGTAATTGTCAGCGTCGCAAGCGAGCCACAAACAATCAGCAATATAGTGCACTAAATTGATTATCAATACATTTAAACCAAATATACGCATCATGCTTGCTACTATGGATATTGCTATTACAAAGGTTGAGCGGAGTAAACTCAACGACCTGAGCCTTGAAAACATACCTTTTGGCCGGTATTTTACCGACCATATGCTGGAAGCGGACTATGAGGCTGGAGAATGGAAGAATGTCGAGATCAAACCTTACCAGCCGCTTTTATTAAGCCCTTCGCTGGCGGCTCTGCATTACGGGCAGGCCATTTTTGAAGGCATCAAAGCCTATAAAAATGCCGAAGGTGAAGCTTACATCTTTCGCCCACAGGATAATTTTGAACGCTTTAATATTTCTGCCGAGCGCATGCAGATGCCGGCCGTTCCGGAAGAGATCTTTATGGAAGGCATGAAGCAACTGATCCGCCTGGATAAAGCCTGGATTCCCAATCAAGAGAACCACTCCCTGTACATCCGGCCGTTTATGTTTTCTTCGGATGAAATGATTGGCGTACGGCCGTCGGACAACTATAAGTTTATGATTATTTTAAGCCCGACCGGGCCGTACTACAATGCACCTATGCGCATTTATGTAGAGGAAAAGTATGTGCGTGCCGTGCCGGGCGGGGTAGGGTATGCCAAGACCGCCGGCAACTATGGCGCAGCTATGTACGCTACCGCCCAGGCTAAAAGGCAAGGGTACGACCAGGTGCTGTGGACCGACGCCTTTGAACACAAATACGTGCAGGAAGCCGGCACCATGAACGTTATTTTTATTATTGGTAATAAAGCTCTTACGCCTGACCTGGGTGCCGGCACCATACTGGCTGGCGTCACCCGCAGCAGCGCTTTGACGATGTTAAAAGAAATGGGCTATACGATCGAAGAACGACCCATCAGTATAGATGAATTGATAGAAGCCTATAAAGCCGGAGAGTTTCGCGAAGTGTTTGGCACCGGAACGGCAGCCACTATCTCGCTGATCAAGGAGCTGCGCTATAAGGATTATGTCATGAACTTTGATACCGACCAGTGGCAGGTGGCCCCGGCGGTTAAAAAATCGCTGACCGATATCCGCGAAGGCAGAAGGGAAGACAAGTATGGCTGGATGGTAAAAATATGATCGCGGATTAGAGGATGAGTGGGGTTTTTTGAATAAATGGATCCTTTTAAATATTGGAGAAATCCAGGCTTTTTTAGCCTGGATTTTTTATAGGCTTCTCCAAAGCCGGCAAAAGGGAAAAAGAAACTTTTTTAAACAATTTACCCATCTGAATTTTATTAAATCCCATTTAAAATGAAGGTGTTTTTCATTTCTTTGTCTCCCCTTTTTAAAAGGGGAGACAAGAATTCGTGCACATTCATTATTTATAACAGGTTGTTAAAGGGCAGTATGCCAGACGTAAAAAAATCTGTGAAATCCGTTTTAAATCCTTCAATCCGCGATTTTTTTTTGGATAATCCCATTTCACCCATTACCTTTGCCGTCCCAAAAACAAAGGTTCATAATGCCTACTATTCAACAATTAGTACGTAAAGGAAGAGAAATAATCAGGGCAAAAAGCAAATCAAGAGCTTTGGACAGCTGTCCGCAGCGTCGTGGAGTTTGTACCCGTGTGTATACAACAACGCCAAAAAAACCAAACTCGGCCCTTCGTAAAGTGGCTAAGGTGCGTTTGACCAATAAAATTGAGGTGATCGCTTATATTCCTGGTGAAGGACACAACCTGCAGGAGCACTCAATCGTATTGATCCGCGGTGGTCGTGTTAAGGATTTACCGGGTGTACGTTACCATATCGTTCGTGGTTCTTTGGATACTGCCGGTGTAAAAGACCGCAAGCAAAGCCGCTCTAAATACGGTACTAAGAAAGAAAAAGCCGGTGCTAAAGGTGCAGCCCCTGCTAAGAAAAAATAATTATACTTAAAAAAGACGACCGCCGTACAGAGTAAAGTTTTAATACTTGAAGATATTCTGCCGCTGCGGTGACTTAAAAATTAAAATTCGATGCGTAAATCACAAGCTAAAAAGCTTCCCCTGGCTCCAGATCCCCGTTTTAACGATAAACTGGTGACCCGTTTTGTGAACAATATTATGTGGGAAGGTAAAAAAAGCGTTGCTTTTGATATCTTTTACAATGCCTTAGATAAAGTAGCCAAGCAAACCGGTGAGGATGGTTATGAAGTGTGGAGAAGAGCATTGGCCAATGTTACACCTGCTGTAGAAG
>JAEWAC010000449.1 GCA_023391895.1 Bacteroidota bacterium | reverse complement strand
GAGCGGGTGTATGGATGGCCGTAAATAGAATGATGGATATTATGGGTAAAAGTCTCTTCAACGAAACAAATTTAGTTTTATTATGGTAAAATAGAATGTTTTTTTAATAAGAGCAAAGCTTTTGCCGAAAAAACAAAAACCTTGCCCATCTCATTATCTTTCAACTACTTCCAAAGCTTCCTGTATGGCGTGGAAATCGGGTTGTTCACCGGCATTTTCCAGCACTTGGGCGAAGCGCAGGATGCCTTCTTCGTCAATCAAAAAAGCCGATCGTTTCGCCACGCCCTGCATGTCCAGTACAAAAGTTTCGTACAAAGTGCCATAAGCTTTGGATACGTTTTTGTTGAAATCGCTTAATAAAGGAAAGTTAAGCTTTTGCTCTTCTTTATACCAGGCCAGGGTAAAAACAGAATCCACCGAAATACCCAGTACTTTGGCATTGACCTGCTCGTACTTTTTGAGGTTATCTCTTACGGAGCAGAGTTCTGCGGTGCACACACTGGTAAAAGCCGCCGGAAAAAACAGCAGCAATACCTGGTTGCCCCTGAGCTGCGATAAAGTAACTTTGTTTTTGTCCGAATCATAAAGGGTAAAATCCGGTGCCGGTTGTCCTACTTGTAACTGCATGTTCTTGTAATTATTAAGGGTTAAATGGTTATCCTTAACAAATTTGGTGCAGCAAAGTTAAACCGGCGCCCATGACATTAAAGCTTTTGGTGAATACAACAACTTCTTTAAAAACCCATGGTGCTGGCACTTTCTTTGTAGCTTCATTGCTTTGGCGGACAGGGACCGTGACCATTCTGCTACGTGTTAGTTTTTCTCCGCCACCTCAACTTTTACTCCGCGCCTCTCTGAACCCATTCTTCATGACCTTTTAAAATTGCACAACATGAATAGAGACAACGGAAATCAAGGCCAGCAAGGCAACAACATGCTTACTACCCGCCAGGGACATCCCGTAACCGACAACCAAAACCTGCGTACCGTGGGCAACCGAGGTCCGGCAACGATGGAAAACTATCATTTTCTGGAAAAAATGTCGCACTTTGACCGGGAGCGGGTACCCGAACGGGTCGTGCATGCCCGTGGTGCCGGTGCGCATGGCTTTTTTGAAGCTTATGGCACCGTAGGTAACGAGCCGATTGCCAAATACACCCGCGCCAAACTGTTTCAGCAAAAAGGAAAACAAACCCCGGTCTTTGTTCGCTTCTCTACCGTTATTCATGGCGGCCACTCACCCGAAACCCTGCGTGACCCACGGGGCTTTGCCGTAAAATTTTATACCGAAGACGGCAACTGGGACCTGGTGGGCAACAACCTCAAAATATTTTTCATTCGCGACGCCATCAAGTTCCCTGATTTTATTCACTCCTTTAAGCCGGACCCGGTTACCAACATACAGGACGGCGAGCGTCAGTTTGATTTTATCTCCAACTCGCCCGAGGCCCTGCACATGATCACCTTTCTGTTTTCGCCCTGGGGCATACCGGCCAGCTACCGGCACATGCAGGGCTCCGGTGTTAACACCTATAAATGGGTAAACGAAGCCGGCGAAGCCGTACTGGTAAAATACCACTGGGAGCCCAAACAAGGCATTAAAAACCTGACCACGGCCATGGCCCAGGAAATACAGGCTAAAAACTTTAACCACGCTACACAAGACCTGTACAAGGCCATAGAAGAAGGCAATTATCCGGAGTGGGAACTGTTGGTACAGATCATGAGTGATGACGAACATCCTGAGCTGGACTTTGACCCGCTGGACGATACCAAAATATGGCCCAAGGAGCAGTTTCCGTGGCTGCCCGTAGGCCGCATGGTGCTGAACCGCAACCCGGTGGATTATTTTAACGAAGTGGAACTGTCGGCCTTTGGTACGGGTGTGCTGGTAGACGGCCTAGACTTTTCGGACGATAAAATGCTGCAGGGCCGCACCTTCTCCTACTCCGATACCCAGCGCTACCGGGTGGGCACCAACTACCTGCAATTGCCCATCAATGCGCCTAAAACCCATGTAGCCACCAACCAGCGCGGCGGGCAAATGTCTTTCAAAACCGACCTGGCAGAAGGCCAGAACCCGCACGTAAACTACGAGCCTTCTTCGCTCAACGGGTTAAAAGAAGCACCCAAGCGGGGCAAGGATTACGAGCCGCAGTACAACGCACGGCTGGTGCGCCAAAAAATTGACCGTACCAACGAATTCAAGCAGGCCGGCGAAACCTACCGCAATTTTGAAGACTGGGAACGCGATGAACTGATCCTGAACCTGGTCAATACCCTGGCACCGGCGAAAAAGCACATACAGGATAAGATGGTGGAACTGTTTACCAGGTGCGATGAAGATTATGGCCGCCGCGTAAGAGAAGGATTGGAAAAGATGGCCAGCAAAATGAAGCAGAAAGAGGCTATGGGCACCGCCGACGAGCAGGAAGCCGTAAAAGCCGCTGAAGAAATATCAAAAGAAGCGAAACCTTATTAAAGGGCAAGGACGGATGGCTTACATGGACTTTTGAAAGTATTTTGTTTTTGAGGATTGATAAACCCAAAACAGGGTCTTTCAAAAGTCCTTACCTCACCCTCCCTCCCTCTCCTGAAGGAGAGGGAGGGAGGGCATTCTATTTCATTTCAGCTATTGAATGGACGTATGGGCTTTTGAACGTTTTTCAACAAGAGTTGACAGTTGATAGATGA
>JAEWAC010000037.1 GCA_023391895.1 Bacteroidota bacterium | reverse complement strand
ATTAAGCGGTACGGTATGGGTAGATGAAGGCGAACTGGTAAGTTTTAAGGTGCTGTGCGAAACCGGCTCTTTCCCTGTCGAAAATATAATTACCCTGCCTAACCGCCCCATTAGTGATTATACCAATGTAACCAAGTGTAATGATGAATTCAAGTGGACGCCTCCTTATGATTTTGTAAAAGATAATGATTCAGGTAAGGTTAAAATTGTTTTACTGAGTTTTGTTGGTACAAACAAGTTCAATGCTAAGGACACCGCTACGCTGCGAGTAATTGTTCGGGATGCACTGAATTATCCCCTTGCCAAAGAAGAATACAATCAGGTGCTGAAAAATATGCAGCGTTATATTCTGCAGCTAAAAGTAACCTTCTTACAACTAGAAAGAAAGCTGAGAAAAACCAAGGGCGCCCGTACCACCTTTGACCTGACTTCGGCCTCCACCTCCTTAACCGGCACCATCCTAACCACTTCCAGCAACCCGGACGCGCAGAAAAATGGCAAAATATTGCCCAGCGTTGGCCTTGCCCTGGTGCCTATTAAGGAAGCGGCCGTACCCAATAAAGGGGTAGACCAGAACCAGGCTACCTTGATACGGTCTTCCATCAAGCGGCTGGAGTATATAGTTACAGATAATGCACTGCTGGGTGAAAGAGACTGGGACATAGTTCGTAAAACCAATAAGCTGCGGGATGAACTGAAACAGGTACAAATGCAACTGATTGACGTACCCATGGAAATAACCAACGATTATTCAGAAGAGGAACTGAACCGTTACTTTAACTCTCCTAAGGTGAACAAAAAATACCGGTTAAAAGGCCGCTAACCGGGACAATTATCTTTACGGCGGGTGTCGATGATGTATTGAATCTTCCACTCGCCGTTTAGCCTTACCAACTGAAAAGAATTCACGCCGCAATGGCTGAATTGCTCCCCTACATAAAACCGGTATGGCGTCCAAACCGCTGCCAGGTCTCCATCTATATTTATTATTCCAAAAGTGATTCTTTCGTCCTGAATAGCCTCCCGTGGCTGGGTCACGGCGGTTATAAAGCCGCTCATTGCTTCGGTCCGGACTACATTCTGCCCTTCCTTGTTTTTGGCAACCGTTTGTAAAATGGCACCTGGTGCAACGGCAGCCTTGATCAGGGTGCTGTCTGAGCGGCGCATGCCTTCAAAAAGCTGTATTATGGTTTTTTTAACGTTTTCTTCTTCAGATTGGGCGTAAGTCGTTAAGGTACACATTGTTAAGATTAGGAAAAAATACCTCATATAAGCTTTCTTTAAGACTTTTTGGTGGGCGAATTGCGTCTATAAGGTATCAAAATAAAACAAACTCAAATGAAACGTTTTCCTTTTTTACAAGTGGCTCTAATGGTTGCTTTGGTGGTAGCGGTGGTTGGCTGCAGCATGCCACGAAGTGTGGCCGGCGGTTACTATGAGGATGGCGAACCTGCACGCAGAAGCATGTATTACGGAAATCCCTATAGCAATAATGTTATCGTTGTAGAACGCGACCCCTACACCGGTCAGTATTACCAGGTAAGTCCTTACGGTGCCTATGCAGCTCCCCATGGCTATTACGGCAATGGATATGACAGGCGGTATTACGATTCCCGCTATTACAACAACCGGAGAAACAATAATAATAATACTTACTACAGAGGCGATAATGGTCAAAGACGGGCTCAGGAACAACAAAGGCAGGTACAAGAGCAACAGCGCCGGGAAACCACCCGCAAAATGGAGGCTACCAAAGAATCTATTTTAGGCCAGAAAAAGAACTAATCTATAGCAGCCATAAAAAATCCCGCCAGGCAGCGGGATTTTTTATTATTTGATATAACCTAGTATTTTCAGCATACTTTGCGCCGATTGCTCCTTGGCATACACCCAGTCTACCAGTTTGCCGTTCTTGTCGTGTTCTACAATGATGTGTTTGGGCGACGGGATCAGGCAGTGCTTAATACCCCCGTAGCCGCTAATCTGGTCCTGGTAGGCGCCGGTATGAAAAAAGCCCAGGTACAGGGGTTCATTATCCGTATTGGCCTTGGGCAGGAACACCTCGTTAATGTGCTCTTCGGAGTCATAATAATCGTGGCTGTCGCAGGTAATACCGCCCAGTACCACCCTCTGGTACTCTTGGTCCCACTTATTGATGGGCAGCAGCAAAAACCGCTCACCAATACCCCAGGTATCGGGCAGGGTGGTAATAAAGGAAGAATCGATCATGTACCAGATCTCCCTTTCGTTTTGGGTTTTTTGCCCGATCACGCTGTAAATATGCGCCATGCTTTCGCCCACCGTATAGCTGCCAAACTCCGTAAAGATGTTGGGCATGGGTACCTTGGCTTTTTTGCAGGCTTTTTTGATATTGCTCACGATTTCATTGATCATGAACTGGTAGTCGTACTCAAAACCCAGGGAGTGCTTGATGGGAAAACCACCACCAATATTGATGGAATCCAGCTCCGGGCAGATCTTTTTCAACTGGCAGTACAGGTTAATGATCTTATTCAGCTCCGACCAGTAGTAGATATCATCCTTGATGCCTTTGTTTAAAAAAATGTGCAGCATCTTCAGCTGGAACTTGTCTTCGTTGCCTTCTATTTCATCTACGTAAAACTCCAGGATATCCTTGGCGCGGATGCCCAGACGTGAGGTATAAAAAGGAAAGGTTGGCTCCTCTTCCGCAGCTACCCGGATGCCCAGCTTGAAGGGGCCTTTTACCGATTTTTTATAGGCATTCAGTTCTTCTTTATTATCCAGTACCGGAATCACATTCTTAAACCCGCTATTGATCAAACCGGCAATACGGCGGGTATAGCCTTTTTGCTTAAAGCCGTTACAGATAATATGGATATCCTTGGTGATCTTCTTTTTTTCGTACAGCTTTTTGATGATTTCAATGTCGTACGCATAAGAAGTTTCCAGGTGTATGCCATGATTCAAGGCTTCTTCCACCACAAAGCTGAAGTGCGAGCTTTTGGTACAATAGCAGTAAAAATATTCGCCTTCGTACTTGTGCTTTTTAAATGCATTGGCAAACATCTGTTTGGCTTTGTTGATCTGCATACCGATCTTGGGCAGATAAGTCAGCTTCATCGGTGTACCATACTTATCAATCAACGCTTTAATATCTAAACCGTTAAACTGCAGGTAGCCGTTTTTTACTTCTAGTCCTTCCTGTGGAAAGTTGAATGTCTGATCAACAAGGCTGAGATAAGAATTGTTCATTGAAATAATAAAGGGGTTGTTCAGTGAACAGAAATGTTTTTAGTTGTTAAATACAAATGTAACCGGTTGAAGTATACAAAAAGAAAGCCGAATGCATTTTCTGCATCCGGCTATAAAAATGTGAACTCAGTGTTCATTACTTTACCTGAGCAATTAATCCTTTGAAAGTCTCCGGATTGTTCATGGCCAGGTCAGCCAGTACTTTGCGATCCAGCTCAATACCTTTTTTGCTCAGCAGGTTGATGAACTGGGAATAAGTTAAACCTTCTTCGCGTACTGCCGCATTGATACGGGCAATCCACAGGCGACGGTATTCTCTCTTCTTCAGTTTACGACCTACGTACATGTAGGTCATACCTTTTTCAACAACGTTTTTGGCAACCGTATAAACGTTTTTCCGTTTGCCATAAAAGCCTTTGGCTTGTTTTAATATTCTTTTTCTTCGTGCTCTGGAAGCAACTGAGTTTTTGGAACGTGGCATATCTTAAAGAGTTTAAAGTTTTAAGTGATAAGTTTTAAGTCATGGCAGTCAAAGCAGTCATAAATGTCATGTTTGACTTTTTGACCTATTTGACTACTTCAGTCTTAATAAGCGCATTACAAAGTCCATATTGGCTTTGGAAACTACGCCGTCTTTAGATAAAGCACGTTTACGTTTTTTGGATTTTTTGGTCAAGATGTGACGCTTGAACGATTTCTGGTGAGTGATTTTACCAGTTCCAGTTACTTTGAAACGCTTTTTAGCACTGGAGTTTGTTTTAACCTTAGGCATTTTAACGAATGCGATTAAATTGTAAACCCTTGAGGCGATGGCACTCAGGTGCCATACTTATCGGGCCTCTTCAGGCAATGTCCGTTGAAAACGGTGCGCAAAGGTAAGTATTTCATAGGAATTAATCGGCATAATTGAAAGAGAAGTGTTAAAGCAGGAGAAAAATTTTACCAATTGCGGCAGTTTCTACCGAAAAGCTTTATCCCTACTTTTGGCCCCGGTAATAGAAAAAGCTTCTTATCCGTAGTTGCATATGGGTTTTTAAAAGAGTTTTCATCCTTTATTTGTAATCTCATTTATTTTATGGAGGCAATGCAGGGGCAGCACCTGGGCGCAACAGGCGCCGGTGCAGGGGAACGTACAGGCATACAAAAATTATCGTGGATACAGCGGGCCGAAGCAGCTCCCTATTTTGTAGATGAAGAAGGCCGAAACTGGACCCCGATCGGGCAGAACGACGCCATTACCTGGCCGGACCTGCAAGGTTTGTTCCGGCGGAAAAACCTCAAAGCGGCGGAGGATTACCTGCTGTACCTGAAAGCGCATGGAGTCACCTGCCTGCGGCTGATGCTGGAATACTGTCAGACCGAAAACCGGTACCTGGAGCGACCCGTGGGCAGGTTTCAGCCCAATATGGTAAAGCTGTGGGACGACCTTTTCTTCTTATGCGAAAAACACGGGTTGCGTATTCTGCTCACCCCTTTTGATACCTTTTGGATGTGGCTCCGCTGGAAAAAACATCCGTATAATAAAGTATTGGGTGGTCCCTGCGCCCGCCGCAATCAATGGTTGTTGTGCCCCGATACCCTGGAGGCCATCAAAGGCCGGTTGACCTTTGCAACCCGGCGCTGGGGCGGCAGCGGCGTACTCTTTGCCTGGGACCTTTGGAATGAAATTCACCCGGCCCATGCCAATAACAGCACCGATACGTTTTACCACTTTATCACGCAAATCAGTACACACCTGCGCCAGGTAGAAATAAGCCTGTATGGCCGCACGCATTTACAAACGATTTCGCTGTTCGGACCCGTACTGCAGGAGCATCCGGCGGTGGCAGATGTTATTTTCCGGCATCCGGGGCTGGACTTTGCCACCACGCACTTTTATGACACCAAAACCATCAACCATCCAAAAGATACCGTTGCTTCGGCCCTCTGCACCGGGCGCCTGGTACGGGAAGCACTGGAGCACTTAGCCATCAACCGGCCCTTTTTTGATAGCGAACATGGCCCGATCCATGCATTTAAAGACAAGCGCTGCACTTTACCGCAGCCATTTGATGACGAATATTTCCGGCACATACAATGGGCGCACCTGGCCTCCGGCGCAGCGGGTGGCGGCATGCGCTGGCCCTACCGGCGCCCGCATGTATTGACAGAAAGTATGCGCCAGGCGCAGCAAAACCTGTCGCAATTTATTGCTTTCATCAACTGGAGCACTTTTCAACGTCGCAATCTGAACCAAGAGGTAAAGCTATCAACCAAAGTGTTTGCTGTATTTGCCTGTGCCGATGCCCGGCAAGCTATTGTGTGGCTGCTGCGCCAGGATCAACTGGATAAAAAGGGGATGATACGGGTGGATGCGGAGCACCTGCCGGTAACTATTTTAATTCCCTATATGCAGCCCGGTGATTACCAGGTTTACTTCTGGAATACCGTGTCAGGAGTCGTTGGCGGCGCCCGCATAGAAAAACTGGGTGAGGGCGAAATGATGATTGAAACGCCATCTATCAGCAGCGACCTGGCCCTGGCCATTGTACGGATATAAAAAGGCAGGTAAACTATAAAAGCTTACCTGCGGGACTTTTTTTAAACAAGTATGGTTTTTCGAATGGCTAAGCCGGAATGGCCCTGGCTTTATCTGTTATTGGGGAAAGAACCGTTTGATGTTTCTTTTTCGCTACAAATGGCAGGGCCACCAGGCTAATGATGCAGGCTAAGGTAGGCAGAGAGCCAATAGGCGTGAAAAAAATGGTGGGTGCACTCAGTATCACAATAAAAGCCATCGTTTTCAACAAATGGCGGTTGCTGAACCGGGGCGATTGGCACTTGGCGATACCCTGTTGCAACAACGTAAAGCTTAAGTAGGTAATCACCACCCCCATCAGAATCAGGGAATAAAAACGGAAGTTATAGGTAAACGTGCCATCAATGCCATTTAAAATGGCGGTGGTGCCGATCTCCAGTAAATGAAACGACATGTGGGCCACAATAGCCGAGGGACCGAAAAGCAGAAAAAAAGCAGCTACTGCCCGTGTCTGCTTTTTGTTTTTTCTTACCATCCTATACGCGATGATCAGGGGTATGATAAAAGATAGTACTGTGGCAATGGGATCCGCCCAGTTGTAGAAGAATTGTTTCATGCCCCTAAAGTAAAAGGAACCCCTGCCCTGCCCTATAGGCTTTTGAATGAATTGAAATAAAAGCAAAATCAATTGGTGAAATGATTGCATATGTTCTTCAAAACCCCATAAGCAGCTGAAAGCAGAAAGGCGCCATCTTTTTTAAATCCCCATGCTTTATTCTACTGGATCTATGGCATTGCATACTGCGCGGGGTAGCAAAATTGTTCCCGTTTAACGAGCCTTGTCGCTATCATTTAATCATCGTTTACGCCTGGCTACCATGCCGGCAAATAACCATTGCAGTTGCAGTAGTTCTATTTCAAAAGCGGGAACAATAAAGAGAGCCGCATCTCCTACAAACCATAGGTTTTTCAAACAGTTTAAATTCCCAATTCCTGTCTTAGCTTTTTGGTGAGTTTGGCCTTTACCAGTTCATAGCTTTGTTGTATACAGGCTTTCCATTCATGCAGATGCAGCCTGCCCGGCTGGGTTACCAAAACCCATTTGGCCCTGGCCATATAAGGTGCCGGCATAAAACCTTCGCGGGTGCTCATTTCTTCAAATTCCTCATCCCGTACCTTAAAGGAGCAGGTAAAAGGTGCTTCCAGGGAAGCCACACAAAAGAGTTTGCCGCCTACCGAAAAGCAAAGATCATGATCCCACTTTACATCTTCTGTAACGGCGGGTAGTGACAAACAAAAACTTCGGACTTGTTCAATATCCATAATTTGCAAAGATTCAATTTTGAAGAAAAATAACAACCTTGCAATACAATTAAATTCCTTCCAGCTGTATGAAAAAGTTTTTACCCATTTTTTTATTATCCCTTTTACTGGCCTGCCAGCAAAAAACGTCCAGTACCTATGATGGTAAAGTGGTGCGCATTGCCGATGGCGATACGTTTACCATGCTGACACCCGATAACCAGCAGGTTAGAGTGCGGCTGCACGGTATTGACTGCCCCGAAAAAGCCCAACCTTTTGGCACGGTGGCCCGGCAAAAACTAAGTGACCTGGTTTTTGGAAAGCAGGTGCGTCTGGAGGAACAGGACAAAGACCGCTATGGCCGCACCGTAGCCATTGTATATAACGAAGCCGGGGTTTGTGTTAATGAAGAAATGCTCAAAGAAGGGCTGGCCTGGCACTATAAAGAATATGATAAAAACCCGGACTGGGAAGCTTTGGAAAAAGAAGCCCGGCAACAAAAAAAAGGATTGTGGTCGAAGTCCCGCCCTACGCCGCCCTGGGCCTGGCGAAAAGCCAAAAGAACCGAGGCCACGCCATAAAAAAAAGCAGTCTTTCTGAGACTGCTTTTTTTAATATGGGTTTTTGAAAAAGTTACTTCTTTTTCGCTGTTTTGGGCGTAAAAATGGCCAGCATTCTTTTGCCTTCCAGCTTGGGCATGCTTTCCAGTGTGCCAAACTCGTTCAGCCGCTCGGCAAACTTCAGCAGCAGCAACTCGCCGCGATCCTTGAACTGGATGGCCCGTCCTTTAAACTGCACATAAGCTTTTACCTTGTTACCTTCTTTCAGAAAGTTTTCGGCGTGCTTGGACTTGAAGTCAAAGTCATGGTCATCGGTATTGGGCGTAAAGCGAATTTCCTTCATTTCGGTCGTCTTCGCCTTGGCCTTCATCTCCTTGTCTTTCTTCTTCTTGTCGTACAAAAACTTATTGTAGTCTATGATCTTACAAACAGGCGGATCGGCCTGCGGAGAAATTTCAACCAGATCAAGTTCCTGCTCCTGTGCCATTTTTAAGGCCTCGTGGGTAGGATAAACACCTACTGCAACATTGTCGCCTACAAGACGCACCTGCGGTACCCTGATAAAATGGTTAATACGATGTTCGGGCTCTTTACGCGGTACAAACCGGCCTCTGAAGCCTCCCCTGTTCATTCCTCCTTTGTTAGGTAATGCCATAAGTTTTTGTCCTCAGCTTACTGTCGACAGTCAGCAAACCTTTGGATCTTCTGATTTTATTTAATAGTTACTGTCGAATCTGTTTATCCACCAGCAATAACCATTGCCGGCTTGTTAAGTCTTACAATATAGGCAATGATTTTAAATTCACCATTACCCCTTGTAACACTTTTGATTTTTATTAGGTTATTCGCCCCTTCTTTCCCCAATCTCCTGCTGCAGTGCTGCTACAAAAGCAGCTGCATCCTGGGTACCCAGGTCGCCTTTACCCTGCCGGCGTACCGACACCTTGCCTTCGTTCATTTCCTTCTCACCAATCACAATCATATATGGGATTTTCATCAGCTCTGTATCCCTTATCTTTTTGCCGATCTTTTCGTTCCGGTCGTCAATTGCTGCACGAATATCAGCTTTTTTCAATTTATCCAAAACTGTTTTAGCATATTCGGCAAACTTGTCAGAGATCGGCAGGATCTTTACCTGCAGCGGTGCCAGCCAGGCCGGGAACTTACCGGCATAGTGCTCCAGCAAAAATCCAATAAAACGCTCATGGGTACCCAAAGGCGCCCTATGGATAATTAAAGGCGTTTCTGCTGTGTTGTTCTGATTGGTATATTCCAGGTTAAACCGGCGGCCTTGTGCAAAATCTACCTGGTTGGTTGCCAGTGTAAATTCACGGCCAATGGCACTCCATATCTGTACGTCAATTTTCGGACCATAGAACGCACCTTCGTCTGGTACTTCCACATAAGGGGTTCCGGTTTCCTTCAAAACCTGCCGCACCATTTCTTCTGTTTCCAGCCACAGCTCTGGTTCATTGATGTATTTCTGGCCCAGTTTGGCGGGGTCGTGCAGCGACAGCCGCATCACGTATTTTTCTATACCAAAAATCTTAAAATACTTCAGGTACATTTCGTTTACTGCCCGGAACTCCTGCGCAAACTGTTCCTTGGTACAATAAATATGCGCATCGTTCATGTGCAGGCAGCGCACCCGCATCAGGCCAAACAACTCACCGCTTTGCTCGTACCGGTAGCAGGTACCGTATTCCGCCAGGCGGTACGGCAGGTCTTTATAGCTCTTGGGCTCGGCCGCAAATATCTTATGGTGGTGCGGGCAGTTCATGGCTTTCAGGTAGTACTTCACCCCTTCCAGCTCCATGGGCGGGTACATGCTGTCCTGGTAGTATGGCAGGTGACCACTTTTGAGATACATGCTTTCCTTGGCAATATGAGGCGTTACCACGCGATGATAACCCGCTTCCAATTCGGTTTCTTTAGCCAGCTTCTCCAGTTCTTCAATCACCACCGTACCATTCGGCAGCCATAAAGGCAAACCCGGGCCGACATCATCGTCAAATACAAAAATGCCGAGTTCTTTACCCAGCTTGCGGTGGTCGCGTTTTTTGGCTTCCTCCACCATTTGCAGGTATTCCTCCAGCTGTTTTTGCGAGGGGAACGTTACGCCATAAATACGGGTCAGCTGTTTGTTTCTTTCATCTCCCTTCCAGTAAGCACCGGCAATATTGGTCAGCTTAATGGCTTTGATAAAACCGGTATGCGGAATATGGGGGCCGCGGCACAGGTCGGTAAAAGCACCCTGGGTATAAAAAGTAATTTCACCGTCATATAAGCCTTGCAATAGATCCAGTTTGTATTCATCGCCTTTTTCCGTAAAGTATTGAATGGCTTCTGTTTTAGGCACTTCCTTCCGTACGTAGGCGTTGTTTTGCTTTGCCAGTTCGGCCATTTTGGCTTCCAGCTTTCGCAGGTCTTCTTCCGTAATGGTATAGCTGCCCAAATCCACATCATAGTAAAAGCCGTTTTCCACCGGGGGGCCTACCCAAAACTTTACGCCGGGGAACAGGGCTTCAATAGCCTCCGCCATCAGGTGGGCTGAAGAATGCCAGAAGGTGCTTTTACCGCCGGTATCTTCCCACGTCAGCAGTTTCAAAGAGGTGTCCGTTGGTATAGGACGGGTGGCATCCCACACTTCGCCGGCTACTTCTGCTGCCAAAACTTTTCTTGCCAGTCCTTCCGATATGGATTTGGCTACTTCCAAAGCAGTCACGCCGCTTTCAAATTGCCGTACCGCACCATCCGGAAATGTAATATTGATCATATACGTATAAAATTCTAAAAGAGTTGCAAAATTAACAAACTATTGCTACAGTAAACATAAGCGCAAAAAGGTTAATCTATAATTTCACACTGTTATGGGAATACGGTTGCCTCAACTCTTTCTGATCTTATTGGTTTCTGCCCTTTTTTTTAGCACTACTGCCGCCGCCCAGGACCTGACCGGCATTTGGCGGGGCTATTTTATTACGGAAGGGGCTGACAATTACAAGTTTGAACTCCAGCTGGACCAGTCCCCCAGTAAACGCATTACCGGGGTTTCCTATTCTTATTTAACCACGGTTTTTTATGGCAAAGCTACCCTTAACGGCTATGTCAACACCGCCGATCAATCGGCCCTGATACAGGAAATCAAAACGGTGGAACTGCGCATGGCCGGTGGCTCTACCGCCTGCATTATGAAGTGCCAGTTTCAATACTATAAGTCGGGTAATGAAGAGTTCCTGGAAGGCACTTACACCAGTACCTATGAAAAGACGAGCAAAACATTCGGTATAGAAAGAGGCGGCAACTGTGGCGGTGGCAAGATCTATTTGCGTAAAGTACCTACTTCTGACTTTTATGTAGAGCCTTTTCTGCGGGATAAGCCGCTGACTAATAAACCAACCACACCTATACAGCCGCAGACCAAGTCCACTACGCCTAAGCCACAAACCAGCAAACCAGTAACCAAGGCTCCGGCTAAAACACCGCCAACCACCAGCACCAAGCCGCCGGTAAAAAAAGAAGTAACAACTGCCCCACACAAAACCGATACGACAAAGAAAATCACCAGCGTGCCCAAAGTACAGCAGGAGCCTCAAAAAGAAATAGAGCGGGTGCCCATAAAAATACCTGCCGTTACCCGTTCGCGCCAAAATGAACTGGCCCAAACCTTAAATGTAGAGAATGAGGAAATAACAGTACGGCTATATGACAATGGCGAAATTGACGGCGATACCATATCGATTTACCTGGACAACAAAGTCATCCTTTCCAATAAACTGCTGACCGCGGCTCCCCTCACCATCACACTCAAAATGGATGATGAAAACCCGGAGCACGTACTGATTATGGTGGCCGAAAACCTGGGTCGCATTCCGCCCAATACTTCGCTGATGATTGTGCAGGACGGCGACCGGCGCTACGAAGTGCGGATCACCTCTACAGAGCAGAAAAATGCCATGGTGCGTTTCCGCTATAATAAAAAATAAAATTCATGCCGTTCACATAATTTTCAAACCAGAAGAGCGTAAAACCAGTATTTTCCGCTGGTGAAGCGAAATATTGTATTGACCCTTTTGCTTTTAATGGTTCAGACGTCGGTCTTCTGCCAGGAGATCAACGGCATCTGGAAAGGTACCCTGACCCAATCGCCGGGCGGCTGCTTTCCGCAGTACCATATTGAACTGCAGATTACCGGCATCAGCAACAATATGGTTACCGGTATTTGCTATCATTATTCCGATGTAACCAATTATGTAAAAAAGAATTTTGAAGGTGTTTACAACCCCGAGACCAAAATGGTTTCCATCAGCGAAAAGCAGTTGCTCACATTTCGCATACCGCAGGATTGTACGCCTTGTATCCGCTATTACTCTTTGTTGTACAAAAAGGACGACCGCAAAGAATACCTGAGCGGTGACTGGGGCGGTATGGTGCACAACACCAGTACGGCCTGCTCGCCCGGCCGCATTATCCTGAACCGGGCCACCGTATCGGAGTTTGATCATATACAGGAAATAGCAGTGGATACCGGCACCATACGGCTGGATTTTTATGACAATGGCGAAATAGACGGCGACACTATTTCTGTTTTGCTGAACAACACTGTTTTGGTGTCCCAACAACGGCTGGCCCTAAAACCCATTACGGTGGAAGTAAAAATTGACCTGGACAACAGCGAGCAGGAAATTACCATGGTGGCTGAAAACCTGGGTGCCATACCACCCAATACCGCCCTGCTGATTGTAACTGCCGGCAATAAACGCTACCAGCTATATCTCTCCTCTAATGGCAAAAAAAATGCTCAGGTTCGATTCATTTATCGAAAAAGCGACTGATGCTTTAATGTTTTCAGCTTTATGAAATTCTGTCGTCAGTTGTGAATGGTCAATGGTGAATACTAAATCATAATATGGATACCGTTTCGTATAAATACTCCCTGTGATTTGGATAAAAAGTCAAGGCTGTTCATAATGCACTGAAAAAACTCACGCCTTCCGGTCCTTCACTTTTAGCTATATGGGTTTTTGAAAAAGTGCCAGGGATGTGCTGCCCTGGCATTTTTTTAAAACTTAAAGTTCCAAGTAACTGATGGCAGTATGGGAAAAAGAGAAACCTGCCGCGCCTCTATTTTTAAAGTACCATCGCTGGGACTGCCGGTTTGGTCGTAATAAATAAAATACGGGTTCATGCGGTTATAGGTGTTGTAAATGCCAAAAACCCAGCTGCTTTGCAACCTTCTTCCCGGTTTGGGTG
>JAEWAC010000032.1 GCA_023391895.1 Bacteroidota bacterium | reverse complement strand
TCTCTTAAGTCTTCATCCTGTACGTTGAAGCTTAAGTTAGAAACATAAATGTTCATGCTTTCTTAAAAAATAAAAATTAAAAATTATCTGAGAGGCAAGAGTAACGACTAACTAAAACAGCAGAAATAATTAGCAGAATAATTGTTCACTTACTAAATGCGAAACTCAAAATTACTCCACAAAGATAAGGTTTATGGGATAACCATATAAAAGTTTTTACCCATTAAAATGTTAATCTGTAATCCCGTGGCGGATTGGGCTACGCAGCCAATGCACCACGGCTATCCCTCTTATCATGGTTCATCCAATTTCTTCAAAAGCCCTATGGGGTTGGCAGATGACGGTTGACGGATGGCAGAAGAAGCTTCTTCAAAAGTCCATATAGGTTTTTAAAAAGTGCGCTATGCCTAATTCACTTTAAAATAAAGAAAGACCACTTGCACCAGTCATCCCGCTCTGTGCCGGAATCTCCTGCACTTACAGGATTTTTTCTTTGTGCCCCTTTGTGCCCCTTTGTGCCTTCGAGTCTTAGTGGCCCAAAAGAATCGTCCAAAACCAACTTCTTTAAAACCCTATATGGCCCTTCCCTCTGATCCCTCCCCGGTGGAGAGGAGGCATGAAAAATGAAAAAGGTAAAATGTAAAAAGAGAGGCCCGGGCTTTTGAACCATTTTCAATTAAAATGATAGATGCAGCAACTCTTTCAAAATCCCATACTCGAATGTTGGGCATGGGCCGTTGATCGTTGTTCGTGGACAGAAAGTCTTTTAAAAGCCCATAGTGACTGTTGACCAATCTGCGAAATCCTTTTCAAATCCGTGCAATCTGCGAACAACTTTAAACTTCTTCCAAACCCCATAAGGCCACTATTAAAAAAGCCGGCTGTCATGCAACCGGCTTTCAATCTTTATCCTTGTTTTACTAACTGGATCTCGCAGTGCAGCTTGATTTCGTCGCTGACCACCACCTGGCCGGCTTCGGTTACCGCATTCCACATTAAACCAAATTCTTTCCGGCTGATTTTACCGTCTACGGTAAAGCCGGCTTTGGTTTGCCCGTACGGGTCTACTACAATACCGCCAAATTCCACGTTTACGGTCAAGGGTTTGGTTACGCCCCGGATGGTGAGGTCACCATGCAGTTGCGCCGTATCGCCTTTGCTTTCGTATTTTTTACCTACAAACTTCAACACTTTATGCTCCTCGGCAAGAAAAAAGTCAGCCGATTTCAGGTGGGTGTCCCGCTGTTCGTTGTTGGTATCGATGGAGTTGATATCTGCTGTAAACTCTATGCGTGAAGCCGTTTCGAAATCTTCTGTTTCGGTTTCTACTTCCAGGTCAAATTTTCTAAAATAACCGGTTACGGTAGTAATCATCAAGTGCCTTACTTTGAACTGAATCTCCGAGTGTGCCGGATCGATCTTCCATTTAATTGCCATAACTATTGATTTATATGATGATAAAATTAAGAATATGTTTAATGGTTCAACATCAAAAACCCTACCTATTCTGCAGATCAGCCAATTTTCACCGATGTCATGGTGAGCGAACCCGCTACCGCCTTGTCGTTAAAAAACACCACCGGCTCAGATTTTCCTTTCACACCTAAGGTGTATAAAAGGGGCAGGTAGTGCTCTGGTGTAGGCACCGCCATCTGCGCTTCGCGGCCCAGCTTGTTGTACTGGATCAAAGCGGCATGATCGCCGGTTTCAATCAGGTGTTTGAACTGTTCATTGATCTGCAAAGCCCAGTCGTAGCCGCCACCGTTAATCATCTCCCATGACATCATTCTTAAGTTATGTACCATGTTGCCGCTGCCAATGATCAATACACCTTTTTTGCGCAGCGCATACAGCTCCCGGGCCAGCTCGTAATGGTACTGCGGATCTTTTGTATAATCCATGCTCAACTGCAGCACCGGGATGTTGGCCTGCGGGTACATGTGCCGTACAATGGTCCAGGTGCCGTGATCCAGCCCCCAGTCGTGGTCCAGCTCCACTGGCACTGATTGAATGAGTCCGGCCGTTTCCTTAGCCAGCGCAGGGCTGCCGGGTGCCGGGTATTGCACATCAAACAAAGCCTGCGGAAAGCCGCCAAAGTCGTGAATGGTAGCGGGCTGATCCATAGCCGTTATCTTGGTGCCACGGGTCAGCCAGTGAGCCGACACCACCACCACCGCCTTGGGCGTGGGTATTTCTTTGGCCATTTGTGTCCAGCGCCGGCTAAACTCGTTGTCTTCTATTCCGTTCATGGGTGATCCGTGGCCTATAAAAAGCACGGGCATCAATCCCTCTTGCAGCGTCAGGGTTTCTGTAAACTTTCTAAATGCGGCTAAACTGGTCATTGCGGCTACTCCTGTAATTAATTGAATAAATTGTTTTCGTTTCATCATTCCAGTAAGGGTTATTGGATCGGCAAAGTAAAATGCCGGGTGTCATGCTTTGTCTTTCAACTTTTACGACTTGGTTTGTGACAACCGCAGGTTCATGCCAATAGTAACATTCTTACTTATTGTAGCGGCACCGGCTTCCATCAGGTCTTCCATTTGAAATCATAAACAAAATGGTTGATGACAGCAGTGGCCTTTAAACCTGCTTTGGTATTGTCAAATCCGTCCTCTGATCAGCACGAACACAAATTTACAACAGCCTTCCTGCCTGCTCATTGAGGTAAAATAAGAAATGGCATTGACTTATGTCAACGGAAATTAACCCTGTTGGGTGATCTGCCGGCGTGTACGGCTCAGGGTTTCTGGTGTGATACCCAGGTAAGAGGCAATCATGTGTTGCGGTACACGCTGTACAATATCGGGGTAAGTGTGAATGAGGGTTTTGTATTTTTCTTTTGCCGAAAGACTGAGCGAACCCATCAGCCGGCGTTGCAGGGCGATCATGTTGTTTTGCGACAGGATGCGGAAATACCGTTCAAAGGCCGGCACTTTCTGGTAAAGCACTTCCAGCGAAGGATTGGTGATCAGCAGCAGTTCGGCATCTTCCAGCGCATCGATATTATATGTGGAAGGCTCGCCGGTAAAAAAGCTGTATGAATCGGCGATCCACCACCCTTCCAGGGCAAACTGGATGATGTGCTCCGCACCTCTTTCATCCACCGTGTATGCCCGCAATACGCCTTTTTCTACAAAAGCCAGGTACCGGCAAACATCCTCCTGCTGCAACAGGTATTGTTTTTTGCGCAGCTTTTTAGGCGCAAACAACTGCCGGCACACTTCTTTATCTTTTTCGTGCAAGCTTATTTTTTCCTGTACTTTCTTAAAAAGCAAATCAAACATCCTGGCTTTAAATTAGGTGCGGTAATCGCTTGCAATATCAGAAGTCATTTTCATTTCTTGCAGAAAAAAATTCTAAAACTCTGAGCGGTGCCATGAAAAATCAAAAATGAAAAATGAAAAAAGCGCAGCATGGGGTTTTGAAGGTTTCTCCAGGCGGAGGATGTACAAGACTTCAACTTCTTTAAAAGTCCATATAGAGACGGGAGATGCCGGAACGAGTCCGGCATGACAGGAGGGAGGTATTATGGAATTGTAAAATTGTCTTCCTGTAAGCGCAAGGAAACTTTTCAAAAGCCATACACCACACCAAACTTTTCAACCACTCTACCATTCAACTTTTTCAAAATCCTATAGGCTCCTCTCTTTTTTCATTTCCCGTTTTACCTTCTTCAAAATCCCATATGGCTTTATCTGCGATAAAAAAAGCCGGCGTTTTCACTACCGGCTTTTGACAATACATTTTAAAAAACCTATGCCCTGCCCATCTGCTTTAAAAAAGCCACATGCGAGGCTACGGCATAGCGCATTTTGGGATATTCGATATAAGGTACATTAAACTCCGCACAGGTTTGCTTGATGATGCGGCGGATGGCGGGATAATGTACGTGTGATATTTTAGGAAACAGGTGATGCTCTACCTGAAAGTTCAGGCCACCTACAAACCAGCTGATGATTTTGTTGTTGGGAGCAAAGTTGGCGGTGGTTTTCAACTGGTGTACAGCCCACTCGTCGTCCAGTCTGCCGGTGTCTTCGTTCGGCATCGGAAAATGGGTGTGCTCTACGGTATGCGCCAGTTGAAACACGATGCTGATGACAAAGCCGGTGAGCAAAGCAAAAACTGAAAAGCCGATGATCCAGGAGGTAAAGCCCAGCATGTAAATGGGCAGCACTACAAACAAAAGCAGGTTGAGTACTTTGAACAGCCAGAAAACCAGGTGATCGGAAAAGCTCATTTTCTTCAGCGGCATGTTGCCGATCTTTCTTTTAAAATATTTTTGATAATCCAGGATAAAGATCCAGAAGATGTACAGCATTGAGTACAGGAACCAGAAATACAGGTGCTGGTAGCGGTGCAAAGCATACTTGGGCTGGGTGGTGCTCATGCGCATCCAAGGCTTAATGTCAATGTCGTCATCCACACCATCTACATTGGTATAGGCATGATGAATGACATTGTGCTTCATGTTCCACATAAAGTGGCTGCCACCCAGTATCTCCAGCGAATAAGCCGCAATGTTGTTGACCCACTTGTACTTGCTGAAACTGCCATGCGCTCCATCGTGCATGATATTAAAACCAATAGCGGCTACTACCAGCCCCAGCAGCACACACTCCAGTATGGCCCATACCACAGGAGGGGTGAAAAATACCAGGTGCGCATACAGGCCTACAAAACTTACAAAAAGTATAATGGCCTTGGTATAAAGCTCGTAATTACCGGTGAAGGATTTGCCCCCTTCTTTGAAATAATTGTTGATCCGCTTTTTCAACTCTGCGTGAAAAGATTGCGAAGTACTGGAAAACTTGGGCGTTGCCATGCTAATGCTTGATAATTGTTCTTATAAAAATATAGGTAAAAGAGAAACGGTGGGCTTGTCATCATCAGGTTTCCTGCAGCACCAAAGCATCCAGGTTGGAGATGCCGATGTTCTTTTTGGAAAGAAAACCTTCTGCAAATTGCACACCAATCCGTTTTCCCAGCAAACGAGCCCTGGAAATAATAGACTCCATAAAGTCAGGATTGGAAATATAAGTGACCGGCTCGTCGCTTTCCGGATCGTGAAACTGGGTTCTATAAGCTTTGATGGCCTCCATGCGC
>JAEWAC010000031.1 GCA_023391895.1 Bacteroidota bacterium | reverse complement strand
ATACATCGGTCCAGCCATCGTTATTAATGTCTGCAATGTCGCAGCCCATGGAGAAGTTGGAAAGGTGCCCCATCTCCTCTTTGAGTCTTTCGGAAAAAGTACCGTTCCGGTTGTTGATATAGAGGTAATCTTCTTCTACGTAGTCGTTGGTAACATAAAGATCCGGCCACCCGTCGTTGTTAAGGTCGCTTACCGCCACACCCAGACCATAACCCAGCGGATTGGAGATAATGCCGGCAGCCAGCGTCACGTCTTTAAAAACCCCATTTTCGTTCCGGTAAAGACGATCCCCGGCATCAGGATCCACCATTTTTTTTACAAAGGCAGCATCAAAGTTGCGCAGGTTTTTGTTGTTGTGGTTCAATACAAATAAATCCAGGTTGCCATCCCGGTCATAGTCAAAGAAAACCGCCTGGGTGGTATAGCCGGAATCAGCCACGCCCATTTGAGCCGCCTTTTCAGAAAAGGTAAGATTGCCATTGTTGATATACAATTCATTGGCTCTTTGCTCCCGCTCCAGTGGGCCGGAATAGCAAATATAAATGTCCAAAAGTCCATCACCGTTCACATCCGCAATGCTTACACCCGACTTCCAGCCTCTTTTCCCGCCTACGCCAGCTTTTGCCGTAATGTCTTCAAACCGAAAGCCCCCTTTATTCAGGTACAGCCTGCCCGCTTGCATATTGCCGGAAAAATAAATATCCACCAGACCGTCATTGTTGAAATCGCCCAGCCCCACACCGCCGCCATTATAAAAATATTCGTAGGAGATAATATTCAACGTAGGCGATTCCCTAAGCATATTGGCAAATGTGATCCCGCTTTCTTCTTTGGAAATGGGTTGAAATAGTGTTGGCTGCGGCTTCTGCGCAAAAGCGGAGACCGATATAAAAAACAGTATAGAGGAATATAAAAGTCCTTTTCTCATAACGGCAGACCATCAATCATGTACAGCCAATTGGTTAAACGTATCAGTGTTATACGTTATTAATTTAGCATAAATATTTTATTTTACCAATTGTCTGTAGCAGCACCGGTTTATGCCTTTATGGCTGGTTAACAGCAAGAAGTGGGGATGGAAAAACGGGTGAGAAGGACTGCTATTCGTGCTTATCAAACACCTGCAATAGAAAACAATACCTGCAAGGTCTTCCTTCTGTATTCGATATTAAGAGGACTATTTACTTTATAGCTTAAAGGGGCTTAGATAGCTATCGTCATTACGCCATCGCCTTTCGGCTTTTGTACAGCAAGTATCCTATCGTCATGTAAACGACAACGGCAATTGCAATGGGCGCCTCCTGTTGTGCATACCAGACGCTACTGTCCTTCAACAAGGGGATAATGATAGCGCCCAACAAAAACAACAAACCTATTACAACAACCGGTGCCAAAAGGATCGTGATGATGCGTAGTGCAGGTTTACTCTTCATACGAAGGCCACTTCCAATACCGGTTGAACCAACCAACAGCATCACCAGCCCTATTTTCATCAACATGGCAGCGGCACCGGTATCGATGATCCGGCCATTGGTTGAAATGATTACACCGAGCTTGATTGTCCAGGCCAGTGCGCCGCCCATCAATAATACACCTGCGATCTGTGTCCATTTGGAAAAAAGTAATTTTAACGACATGATTTTGTGAATTTTATTGAGCAAGAAATGGGGTTAGACAGCTAAAATCGCATGAAGAAGCAGCGGGGAAAAGCGGGATTTGCCTGAAGTGTTATAAAACTGAGATGAAATGTTGCCAGCGTGCTGGCAGCTTTATCGGAAATAAGACACAAACCTTCATTTTGTTTAAAAAACCATATAACGTTGATCCTTCAGAACAGGGATGCAAAAGTAGTCTACGACAAATACTCTTCCTACCTTTCATGGATTCGCCAACCATTCCTCATTACATCACAGCTCTCCATTACTTATACATTCCCCAGGATTATTATTGTTCTCAAAAAATGTTCATGAAGCAATTACATGGGTTTTTAAATCTTTTGTCGCTATCATCCTACTTGCCGTGCAATCCGTAAATTGGCAAAAATTGATTTCATGCGCAGACTGCTGCTTTCTTTTTTGTTGTTTTTTTCCTTTTTAATCTCACAGGCCCAAACCAAAAGAGCCCGGGATCTGGGCTTACGGATAGGCGTGCTGCCGGCGGGCCAGCGCAATGCTATTACCGATGTCCCGGGTGTAAAGGTGGGTCATACAACCATCATAAGAGCTGACTCTATCCGCACCGGCGTGACCGCCGTTCTGCCCCATGGCGGCAATCTGTTTCAACAAAAAGTGCCGGCCGCCATTTATGTAGGCAATGGATTTGGCAAACTTGCTGGCAGTACACAGGTGCAGGAACTGGGTAACCTGGAAACACCAGTTATCCTGACCAACACCCTGAGTGTAGCTACCGCCATGGATGCGGTGATTGATTATACCCTTCGGCAGCCCGGTAATGAAAGCGTTCAATCCGTAAATGCGCTGGTGGGTGAAACCAATGATGGCTATTTGAACGATATACGCGGCAGGCATGTAAAAACAGAAGATGTGCTGCAGGCCATTAACCGAGCCGGGGATGAAGCGGTAACAGAAGGATCGGTAGGAGCAGGAACAGGTACTGTTTGTTTTGGTTTCAAAGGCGGCATCGGTACGGCCAGTCGCACGTTGCCCGCTAAACTGGGTGGTTATACCGTAGGCGTGCTGGTACAAACCAACTTTGGAGGTGTGCTCACCATAGATGGATTGCCGGTGGGTGAAGAACTCGGCAAGTACTATTTAAGCGACCAGTTGAACAACCCGGTTGATGGCTCCTGCATGATCGTAGTAGCCACCAACGCACCTCTGGATAGCCGTAACCTGCAGCGGCTGGCGAAAAGGGCTTTTATGGGACTGGCCAGAACCGGCGGTATTGCATCCAACGGAAGCGGTGATTATGTCATTGCTTTTTCTACCGATCCTTCTCTGCGGGTGCCACACCAGGCCCCTGCTGCTCCACAGGCCATCAAAGTATGGCCCAACGATGAAACCTCTCCCCTGTTTATGGCAGCCATTGAAGCAACAGAAGAAGCCATCATCAATTCCTTGCTGGCAGCCCAAACCACTACCGGCAAGCAAGGACGCACGGTAGAGGCCTTACCGATAAAAAAACTACAGGAAATTTTAAAAAAGTATGGTCGTTGATCCCGCAGCTGCTTTATGAGCTTTTTGGTGAAATATGATAGTGACTAAAACGCTTTTCTGCTCAGCTCTGAAAAGACAATCTCTAGTTACCTTTTCTTTAAAAAGCTATATCACAGCTTTTGATATTCAATGAAACTGATTTACTCTCAGTCCATTTGGT
>JAEWAC010000024.1 GCA_023391895.1 Bacteroidota bacterium | reverse complement strand
CCGCTGAAGTAATTGGATACACTTCACCATTTATGGTTAAAGAATCATTGCGGGCCGTAAGGATTAAATGACCATTCTCCATCCGTGCATTTTCCAACCTGGCAACAGTATAGTATTGCAGCTCGTTATTGCGCACGTATCCTTTTTCAAAAGTCCATTTGTTTTGATCGGGCAAACCATCCTGATTGAATTCATCCGACCAGACCAGTTTGGTAAACTTACCGGAGCCGCCTTTATAGGGTTGGGTTTGCGCCGTTGCGGTGGCCACTATAAATAATGTAATAAAAAGAGCGAGCGTTATTCTGCTTACCTGCATATGTTGGGGATTTGTAAGTTGTTTGAAATACCATAAAAGCCAAATGGCTGATAAGCCCATGCTTTGTACTTGGTGGCTACTGCACTTTGGGATCCGGAAAGTTTTTAGCCGCATCATCAATAATCAGGACCCAATCGCTGCCCCGGCCTTCGGAATGAGGTGCCCACTCCTGCGTACCTTTGTTTTCAAAAGTGCCTAACGCAAGGGTTCGGCCATCCCGGGGATTAAACCACCAGCCTTTTAAAATGGGTGCTTGGAGCTTTTCGGTACTGAGGCTTATTTTTTTGCCATACGGCAAATACACCATCATAAAATCACCATCCTGCGATACGGCCGCTACGGCATATTCCGCCCCTTCCCCGTTCCCGCTCCGGATCACGCTTTGATCCGGCACCAGCCGTTGCCAGGGCCGTTTTTCCATCATCCGGCGCATAAAGCCTACCTGCCGGGCGCCTCCGTGCTGCAGGGCTACCTGCCAGTGGGTGCGGGCCCAGGATACGGGCTTGCGTGCTTCGGTATAAAACTGCCAGATGTTGTGATTGCCATAGGTATGCCCAAGAGCGCCGGACAGCATACTCCAGTAAGCCGTTTGACGGGCATCAAAATCATCCATCCATCCAAACTTAGCAGGGTTAAACTGGTTGGGATGGTCTTCGTACCGGGGCTCGCCGTCCAGGTGCGGTTTCACTGGCGTCATCATCCGGTGCTTTTGGTTGTACAGGTAGTTTCTGGACTCGGATGTATGCCCGGTCTGGGACATATGAAAATCTATCCAGTGGTCTTCTTTAAAAAAGTCGGACGAACTTTTGCCGCCTTGCGGATGAAACGTCATCAGGTGGGCGCCGCCATCGCCTTTTTTCAACCCGGCCGCCATGGCGCGGATGATTTCATAATCCTGCGGCTCTTCGCAATCGCGATCACCACCCAGGATCCAAACAACGGGCTTGTTTCTATACCGCCGGCCGATGTACTCGCCAAACACCCTGGCATTTTCAGGCGTAAATATTTCGGGGCCCACGCCCCATTTCTTGTTCCACTTGTCGCCCCAGGACGGCAGCATGCCGATGATCAGACCCCGCTTTTCTGCCTGGTTGACAACATAGTCTATGTGTTTGAAATACGCTTCATTGGGTTGAGCCGGATCGTTCTGGATCAGGGGCGTATGACCATAGCGGTTGGGTGTATCCAGCCCGTTGAGTTCCGCCAGCACCACGGCCTGTATCAGGGTAAAACCCTTTTGGGCCCGGTCTTCCAGGTAATGGTCGGCTTCTTCGCGGGTTAAGCGGTGAAACAGCTCCCAGGCCGTATCGCCCAGCCAAAAGAAAGGCTTATTGTCCCGGGTAACCAGGTAACGGTTATCGGCACTGATCTTCACCTGGGCCAAAAGCGGAAAAGCAGCCAGCAGCAGGCAGCAAAGCGTTAGCGGTTTTCGGTACATATAGTTTTCAAAATGAAATGAAATATAGTAATTAAATTGTTTAAAATACCCATATGAGACTGCTCCTTTACAATTGGCAGTCAAGGTTTTTGGGCAAGACGGCTCGGAAAAAAGGCAGGATTTAGCATGGGTTCTTAAAAAATATTTTCACAATGCTACCACCTGCCAATAACTGTAAAAACGACATTTCTACAGCAGCGGTCGTTACGCTTAACCCTTATAACACATGGGTTTTTAAAGCATTTGAGCCCCGGCAACTGAAAGGAAAAACAGCCATTTTCTGCCTGAATATTAAGAAAACATTGCAAAAAATTTCGGGCGATTGATGTTCGGTAAAATTGTTTTTGTATATTCATGCAGTTGCTTGCTATAGATATTTATTAACCTAAGGGCCCCTAGGCTTTATTGAAATTATAGTTAACGATTATGGTAAGCAACAAAGGCTTGTATTCTTCTGCATTCGAACACGATTCCTGCGGTATTGGTTTTGTGGCCAACATTAAAAGCAACAAATCTCACCAGATTGTTTCCGATGCTTTAACCATCCTGGAAAATATGGAGCACAGGGGTGCTTGCGGTTGTGAAAACAACACGGGTGATGGTGCGGGCATTATGATTCAGACGCCCCACGAGTTTTTCTTTGATGAATGCGCCAAACAGGGTGCTTACCTGCCGCCTTTTGGCAAGTACGGCGTGGGGGTGCTTTTTTTACCCAAGGACATCCGCCTGAAAGAAGAATGCCGCGACATCTTTATCCGTTGTGCGGAAAGAGTGGGCTTGGAAGTGATCACCTTCCGCAAAGTACCGGTGAATCCTACTAACATTGGCGCCACCGCCCTGTCGGTAGAGCCGGAAATGGAACAGGTATTTATTGCCTGCCCCGATCACCTCTCCAACCCCGATGAGTTTGAACGAAAGTTATTCCTGCTGCGCAATTATGCCAGCCATACCATTAATAATACCATCCGGAAAGATGCGGTAGGCTTTTACATTGCGTCGCTTTCTTATAAGACCGTGGTGTATAAAGGCCAGCTCACTTCCAACCAGGTGCGGCCGTACTTCCCGGACCTGAACAACAAAAGAGTGGTATCGGCTTTTGGCCTGGTGCACTCCCGTTTTGCCACCAACACCTTTCCTTCCTGGAAGCTGGCACAGCCCTTCCGTTACATGGCGCACAACGGGGAAATCAACACCCTGCAAGGCAACTTGAACTGGCTCAAAACCAGTGAAAAGAATTTCATTTCCTCTTTCTTTACCAAAGAAGAAATGGACATGCTGCTGCCGATTGTAACCGAAGGCCAGTCCGACTCCGCCTGTCTGGATAACATGGTGGAACTACTGACGCTTTGCGGCCGTTCGCTGCCGCATGTAATGATGATGCTGATACCAGAAGCCTGGGATGGCAACGAGCAAATGGATGCGGAGAAAAAAGCGTTTTATGAGTTCCATGCATCATTCATGGAGCCTTGGGACGGCCCCGCTTCTATTTCGTTTACCGATGGCAAAATCATTGGTGCCACCCTGGACCGGAATGGCCTGCGTCCTTCCCGCTATTGCGTTACTACCGACGACCGGGTGATCATGGCCTCCGAAACCGGCGCCTTACCGGTAGATCCCAAGCTGGTCAAAGAAAAAGGAAGACTGCAGCCGGGTAAAATGTTCGTGGTAGACCTGGAGCAGGGCCGCATTATTTCGGACGAGGAATTAAAGCAAACCATTTGTTCTCAAAAGCCTTATTCCACCTGGCTGAACAAGTATAAAATACGGCTGGAAGAATTACCCGAGCCCCGTGTGATGTTCACCCACCTGGAACACGACCAGATCTTTAAATACCATAAAGCCTTTGGTTACTCCACTGAAGATTTAGATACCATTATCGCACCCATGGCAACTGATGGCAAAGAACCTATTGGCTCCATGGGTACCGATACGCCGCTGGCGGTGTTGAGCGATCAGCCCCAGCATTTAAGCTCTTACTTTAAACAACTGTTTGCCCAGGTAACCAACCCGCCCATTGATCCCATCCGGGAAAGAATGGTGATGTCGCTGGCCACCTTTGTGGGCAACAACGGCAATTTGTTGACGGAAGAACCGCTGGCCTGTCACAGTGTGGCTTTAAAACAACCGGTGTTGAACAACCATGAACTGGAAAAGATCCGCAGTATTGATACCGGCATCTTCCAGGCTAAAACCTTGCAGACCTATTTCCTGGCCGATGGCAAACCCGGGCAGCTGCAAAGAGGCCTGGACCGTTTGTGCCGTTATGCTATCGATGCGGTGGAAGATGGCTTTGAAGTGATCATTCTTTCCGATCGTGCCATTGATTCCGACCACGCCCCTATTCCCTCTCTGCTGGCCACCGCCGCCGTACACCACCACCTGATCCGCAAAGGCAAACGCGGACAAGTAGGATTAGTTGTAGAAGCCGGTGATGTATGGGAAGTACACCATTTTGCCTGCCTGATTGGCTTTGGTGCTACGGCCATCAATCCTTACCTGGCCCTGTCCACCATCCGCGACATGAAGCTTTCCGGTGCCATCCAGTCTGACCTCGATGTAGATTGCCTGAAGAAAAACTACATCAAAGCGGTGAATGATGGGCTTTTGAAGGTTTTCTCTAAAATGGGTATCTCTACCCTGCAATCGTACCAGGGTGCCCAGATCTTTGAGATCATTGGATTGAACAAAACCGTAGTTGACAAATATTTTACCGGCGCCACTTCCCGTATTCAGGGCATGGGGCTGGACGAAATTGCCAAGGAAGTACTGGCCAAACACAACCTGGCCTTCAGCAAAAAAGACCTACCGGTAGACCGCCTGCCGGTGGGTGGCGTATACCAGTGGAAACGCAAAGGCGAGGTGCACCTGTTTAACCCGCAAAGCATCCACCTGCTGCAGTATGCCACCAAAATGAACGACTACAACACGTTTAAAAAATATTCGAAGGTGGTGAATGAGCAGAGCGAAAAAGCCTGCACCTTAAGAAGCTTATTCCAGTTCAAGCGCAACCGGCCTTCGATCTCTATTGACGAAGTAGAACCGGCCGAAAATATTTACAAGCGCTTTGCTACGGGTGCCATGTCCTTTGGTTCTATTTCGCATGAAGCCCATTCCACTTTAGCCATTGCCATGAACCGGTTGGGTGCCAAAAGCAATACCGGCGAAGGCGGCGAAGATGAAATGCGTTACGAACCCTTACCCAATGGCGATTCGATGCGCTCCGCCATCAAGCAGGTGGCCTCTGCCCGCTTTGGGGTAACCAGCTATTACCTGACCATGGCCGATGAGCTGCAGATTAAAATGGCACAAGGCGCCAAGCCCGGCGAGGGCGGTCAGTTACCCGGTCATAAAGTAGACGACTGGATTGGACGGGTGCGTCATGCCACCCCTGGTGTGGGTTTGATTTCACCCCCACCTCACCACGATATTTATTCTATTGAAGACCTAGCGCAACTCATATTTGATTTAAAAAATGCCAACCGCCAGGCCCGCATCAGTGTCAAGCTGGTGTCTAAAGCCGGTGTAGGAACCATTGCCGCCGGTGTTACTAAAGCCAAAGCCGATGTGGTGCTGATTGCCGGTCATGATGGCGGTACGGGTGCATCGCCGCTCAGCTCTATCAAACATGCCGGTTTACCCTGGGAGCTGGGACTGGCAGAAACCCATCAAACCCTGGTTAAAAACAAACTGCGCAATCGTGTAGTGGTACAAACCGATGGTCAGCTAAAAACCGGCCGCGATATTGCCATTGCTACTTTACTGGGTGCAGAGGAATGGGGTATTGCCACCGCCGCCCTGGTGGTAGAAGGTTGTATCATGATGCGGAAATGCCATTTAAACACTTGCCCGGTGGGCGTAGCTACGCAAGATCCGGAACTGCGCAAGCGCTTTTCCGGCGACCCGGAGCATGTGGTAAATTTCTTTAAAATGATCACCCAGGAACTCAGGGAGATCATGGCCGAACTGGGCTTTAGAACCATAAATGAAATGGTTGGCCAGGTAGAAAACCTGGAAGTACGTCCCGACATCAAGCACTGGAAATACAGCAAGCTTGACCTATCGCCGATCCTGTTCAAAGAGCCGGCTTCTTTATACACCGGCCTGTACCAGCAAAAAGAACAGGACCATGGACTTGACAATATATTGGACTGGAAACTGCTGGAAGCAGCCCAACCGGCACTGGAAAACAGCCAAAAGGTCTATGCCGCTTTTGAGTGCATCAATACCGACCGGACCATCGGCACCCTACTGTCGAATGAGATTTCCAAAAAGTGGGGTTCTGCCGGTTTGCCGGACGATACCATCCATTTGAAATTCACCGGCACGGCGGGCCAAAGCTTTGGCGCCTTCAATACCAAAGGTGTTACCCTGGAGCTGGAAGGTGACGCAAATGACTACTTTGGCAAAGGCTTATCTGGTGCCCGGCTGATTATTTACCCATCGCAACAGGCAGGGTTTGTAGCAGAAGAAAACATCATCATCGGTAACGTAGCTTTTTACGGCGCTACTTCCGGTACGGCCTACATCCGTGGCAAAGCCGGCGAACGGTTTGCGGTGCGCAACTCAGGTGCCCATGCTGTAGTAGAAGGCGTAGGCGATCATGGCTGTGAATACATGACCGGCGGCCGGGTGGTTATTTTGGGTGATACCGGAAGAAACTTTGCTGCCGGCATGAGTGGCGGTATTGCTTACGTATACGACGTAAAAGGAACCTTTGCTACACTGTGCAACAACGAGATGGTGGATCTGGATCCTGTAGCGGCAGCGGATATGGCAGAACTGAAAGACATGATCGAGAACCACTATGCCTATACCGCCAGTACCGTAGCCCGGTTTATACTGGATGACTTTGAAAATCAGGCAAAAAACTTTGTCAAGGTATTTCCAAGGGATTACAAAAAGGTACTGCAGGAAAAAGCAGCCATGGCCAGAGTGGAAGGCTAAAAACGTTCAAAAGTCCATAGGGCTGTTGTTAAACTATTGTCGCAACAACCCAAAAGTTATTAACGAGTTGAAATAACATCTATAAAAACTTAAAATTTCCCTTAGAGGGAAAGGGGATTAGAAAAATGGGTAAACCAACCGGTTTTTTAGAATTTACCAGGGAACTGCCAACCCGGCGGCCACCCCAGGAAAGGATCAACGATTACAACGAATTTGTAGAACGCTATACCGACCAAAAGCTGAACCAGCAGGCGGCCCGTTGTATGGATTGTGGCGTTCCGTTTTGCCATAGCGGCTGCCCTTTAGGCAATATCATTCCGGAGTTCAATGATGCGGTCTATCGTAAAAACTGGCACGAGGCCTACGATATCCTGGCTTCTACCAATAACTTTCCGGAGTTTACCGGCCGCATTTGCCCTGCGCCCTGCGAAAGCGCCTGTGTACTGGGCATCAACCAGCCGGCCATCACTATTGAAGAAATAGAAAAACATATTATTGAAATAGCCTTTGACAAAGGTTTGGTAAAGCCCCGCACCCCTCTGGTGCGTACCGGCAAAAAAGTAGCGGTAGTAGGCTCCGGACCGGCCGGTTTGGCAGCGGCCGCCCAATTGAACTATGCCGGCCATATGGTTACCGTATTTGAAAGGGACGATGCCCCCGGCGGGCTGTTGCGGTATGGCATACCCGATTTTAAGCTGGAAAAATGGGTGATCGACCGCCGCATCCAGCTGATGAAAGAGGAAGGCATCGTCTTTCAGTGCAATGCCAATGTAGGTGTTAATGTCAATATCAATGACCTGCTCCGGGAATATAGTGCGATCGTGCTGGCAGGCGGCTCTACCATTCCAAGAGACCTGGCCATACCCGGCCGTGAGCTGAAGGGCGTGCACTTTGCCATGGACTTTTTAAAGCAACAAAACAAACGGGTAGCCGACAGAGCCGTAGAAGGCGAAGACCTGTGGGCCACCGGCAAAAATGTAGTGGTGATCGGCGGCGGTGACACCGGCAGCGACTGCGTAGGCACCTCTAACCGCCATAGAGCAACTTCTATTACCCAGTTTGAACTGCTGCCCAAGCCGCCCGACGACAGAACGCCTTATATGCCCTGGCCGACCTACCCCATGGTGCTGAAAGTGTCCACCTCTCACGAAGAAGGGGCCGAACGGCACTGGGCCGTGGCTACCAAGGCCTTTTTGGGTGATGAAAAGGGCCACCTGAGGGCTTTGCAAATTGTGGACCTGGAGTGGAAGCTGACCGAAGAAGGCAAACCCGCCCAGTTTTTGGAAGTGCCCGGCAGCGAGCGGGAAATACCCTGCGAACTGGCGTTGCTGGCCATGGGTTTTGTACACCCCCAGCACCAGGGCCTGATACAAGAACTGGACGTAGAACTGGACGAAAGGGGCAATGTAAAGGCTACTGAAAAAAGCTACCAGACCAATATAGCGAAGGTTTTTACAGCCGGTGACATGCGTCGCGGACAGTCTTTGGTGGTATGGGCCATCAGTGAAGGAAGGGAATGTGCCCGTAAAGTAGATGAGTTTTTAATGGAATATTCGCTGCTGGAGGCAAAAGACAAGAGTTTGCTAACTTTTTGATTTTAAGATACAATTGACGAAAGGCCGCTCCCAGCGGCCTTTTTTATGCACAAAAATGTCATATTGTTATTTTAAATATATATAATTTATATAGGATTTACTC
>JAEWAC010000017.1 GCA_023391895.1 Bacteroidota bacterium | reverse complement strand
GCAGGGCACTGATGCCGGTGGTGGTGCGGGCCCGGGGCAGGTATTCGTTCTTCAGAAAATCGCCCAGCTTTTGGTAAGCCGGCACCAGGTATTGCGCAATGGCGGCACCGAGCTCCTGCCGTACCGTGTCGGCCTGGGCGGCTGAAAAGCCGGCCGGCAGGTTTTTTAAAGGCCCATAAAACACACTTTTGGCCGTATCGGCGGTGCCCATATCCCGCATTTGGGGAATCATTTTTACCACCAGTGCTTTGGGCAACACCAGGCCCGATGCCATGCCTTTCCGGAAGTTGACAATGGCCGAGTCGCTCCAGGCCGCAAAGATTTTTGCGCGGCTGATCCAGGCCCGATAATCCTGCACCGTTTTAAAAGGCTGACTGCTTTGGCCCGAGCCGAGTTGACCCATGGTCAGCGGCAAACCCCAGAACTGCTGAAACGGCATGTAGTGATCGTTGAACTGCAGGTTTTCGAGCTGCATTTCCATTTCCCGCTTAAAAATGTCGTAGCTGATGCGGTCGTTTGGGGTCAGTTCACCGGGGTTGAATTTCTTTATTCCCTCTAAGTATTGAGTATAAAAGTGGCGGAGTGTATCCCGAAAAGCTTCTGTGATGTCCATAGACAGGCGGTCGTCGTAGCGGTGGTCGCCCATTCGGGTGGCTTCCAGCGGGTACAGCCGCAGCCGGTCTTCCCAGTACTCGTCAAACAAGGTGTTGATGGCGTTTTTATCGCCGGCAGCCGGTGTTTGGCTGCCGGTAGCCAGTTGATTGTTGTTGCAGGCTCCCAGCGCCAGGCAACCCGTAAATAGCAGCAGTCGTAACATGAAAAAGTCTTTGGGCTAAAATACTTATTGCCGCCACAAGCGGGCTTTGTTTTTTTCGCAAGGGATGATTTTAGCCCTATGGGGTTTTAAAGAAGATGCAAAGGTTTCAATAATTTATGATGTTGTATACAAAGGCGTTTATTACATTTGCTTCATAGCAACAATTTTTAATGGAATATAATACTACAAGGAATTACCTGGAAATGCGTGAATACGGCCGCCATATTCAAAAAATGGTGGAACACTTGCTAACCATTGAAGATCCGGAACGCCGCCAGCGCAATGCACAGGCTTTAATTGAGCTGATGGGCTTTTTAAATCCTCATTTAAAAAACGTGGAAGACTTCCGCCACAAACTGTGGGATCACCTTTTCCTGATCTCCGATTTCAAGCTGGATGTGAAGTCGCCCTATCCTATACCTACGCGGGAAACCTTAAAGGCCAAGCCCGATCCGCTGCCTTATCCCAAGCGTTATCCCCGGTACTCCCACCTGGGTAAAAACCTGGAGCTGATCATCAATAAAGCATTAAAGGAGGCCGACGAAGGCAAGCGCCAGGGTTTTGCCAATGCCATTGCTTACTACATGAAGCTGGCGTACAACAACTGGCACAAAGACCAGGTGCACGACGATGCCATACAGCAGGAGCTGACCAATATTACACAAGGCCAGCTGGAGTTTACCAATACGCCTTATGTAAAAGCCTACCGTCCGCAGCCCGAAAGCCGCGACCGCGGTGGATACGGCCGTCAGCAGCAGCGGGGCAAGTTTCAGCAGCGCAGTGGTAACGGCGGTGGCGGCGGCAGCCGTAACGACAACCGCAATGACAACCGCAACCGGCACAACAATAAAAAACGCTTCAAATAACCATAACAGGTACCAATAAAATGAAAAAGTTGACTCGGGTTTCCGGTCAGCTTTTTTTTATGGAAAGTAATTTGCTTTTACTTTCATCCCATTAAATACCTGTTTACTCATTAACATCATCAACATGTCATCTTTTGAAGTCATAGGCGGGAAAAAACTAAGAGGCGAGATTACACCCCAGGGTGCCAAAAACGAAGCGCTGCAGATTATCAGCGCCGTGTTGCTGACGCCGGAAAAAGTAACCATCGGCAACATACCGGATATTATAGACGTGAACCTGCAGATAGAACTGTTGCAGGAAATGAATGTAAAGGTAGAAAAGGTGGATGCGCATACCCGCATTTTTCAGGCCGACGATGTGGATGTGGATTACCTGCGCAGCGACGCCTTTAAGCAAAAAAGTGGCCGCCTGCGCGGCTCGGTCATGCTGGCAGGTCCCATGCTGGCCCGCTTTAAAAAAGCTTTTATACCCCGGCCCGGTGGTGATAAAATTGGCCGCCGCCGGCTGGATACGCACATCCTGAGTTTTGAAAAACTGGGTGCTCACTTCAACTTTAATGATGATGGCATTTTTGAATTAACAACACCGCAGCTCAAGGGCACTTCCCTGTTGCTGGACGAACCTTCTGTAACCGGCACGGCCAATACCATTATGGCCGCCGTAATGGCCGAAGGCACCACCGTTATTTACAACGCCGCCTGCGAGCCTTATATACAACAGCTGTGCAAAATGCTGAACCACATGGGGGCCAACATCAGCGGTGTAGGCTCTAACCTGCTGACCATACAGGGCGTGGAAAAACTGCACGGCACCGAGCACCACATGCTGCCCGACATGATCGAGATCGGTTCTTTTATTGGCCTGGCCGCCATGACGCAAAGCGACCTTACCATTAAAAACGTTGGCCGTGAACACCTGGGCGTGATCCCGGAAAAGTTTCAGCAACTGGGTATTAAAATGAACTTTAACGGCGATGACATTCATATACCGGAGCAGGAACTGTACGAAATACAAACCTACCTGGATGGCGGCACGCTGACCATTTATGACCACCCCTGGCCGGGACTCACGCCGGACCTGTTGAGCATTTTGCTGGTAGTAGCCACACAAGCCAAGGGCTCGGTACTCATTCACCAAAAGATGTTTGAAAGCCGCTTGTTTTTTGTAGACAAAGTTATTGAAATGGGAGCCCGCATTGTATTGTGCGATCCCCACCGGGCAGTAGTGGTAGGTCTGGAGCGTAAGTATCCGCTGCGGGGTATAAACATGAGCAGTCCCGACATACGGGCGGGTGTAGCCATGCTGATCGCCGCCCTGAGTGCAGAAGGTAAAAGCATTATTCAAAACGCCGGCCAGATCGATCGCGGCTACCAGTTCATTGACCAGCGCCTGCAGCATTTAGGAGCTGACATCAAAAGGGTGTAACTTAAAAGCGTGAAGCCACTTCTTGTACTGCTGATTGCTTTTGTGATAGCGCTGCTCGTTACCTATTTGATGGGTACAACAGATGTAAACCGAAGCGGGCGAATCGCCATGGGTGTGATGCTGCTGTTTACTTCCATTGGTCATTTCAAGTTTCGCCGGGGCATGGAGCTGATGATGCCGCCTTTGATCCCTTTTAAAAAAGAGCTGGTGCTGGTAACCGGCCTGTTTGAGATCGTGGCGGCCATAGGCTTGCTGTTGGATGCAACCGCGCGGTGGACCGGCCTGGCCCTGGTGGTTTTCTTTATACTTATTTTGCCTGCTAATATTTATGCCGCTATTAAAAAAGTAGATTTTGAAAAAGCAACCTACGAGGGTAAGGGCACTGGCTATTTATGGTTCCGGGTGCCGCTGCAAATCTTTTTCATAGCGTGGGCGCTATATTTTGCAGTGCTGTAATGCCCCACCCACTATCCCTTTCCTGAATGGGCTTTTGAAGACTTTTCAGTTGCGATTGCCATCATTTCGCTTCTTCAAAATCTTATAAGATAGTTGCTTTTAAAATCTATACGGTAGTTTGATTTCTTACATATAGGCTTTTGAAGAAGTCATAATGTTTTTTCCTTCTGTCATGCTGAACTTGTTTCAGCATCTCCTGCACCTTCAAGTATCTTTTTTCTTTGTGCTCCTTGGTGCCTTCGTGCCTTAGTGGACCCAAACCAACTCTTTAAAACTCCATATGACTATATGCTTTTCTTTCGATAGGTAACTCTTCTTACTTTTTCTCCCCGAAAAAGTAAGCAAAAAGTTCAAGGCTGCCCTGATCGCTCCGCCCGTTTGGCCGGCCCACGCACAAGCAACCCTCATTCCTGGTGTGTCCTGCTTTAAGTTCTGTAGATTATTTGAAAAGTTCTTTTGATATGGGTTTTTGAACAAGTTCAGTCTTTTTGCGTGTTGTGCTGAAATATTGCAGGCGCGGTATCCCGCTACGCTGTTCCTATAACAATACGAGTTCTGGAGCTAATGTGGGATAAGGCGCTGAACCAGTCTGACTGTCCTGCTTTTTTTCATTTTTCATTTTGCCTTTTAACTTTTGCCTTCTGCTTTCAGGCTTCTTACCACTCCTCCCTATGCCAGCCGCATCAGGTTCCGTACGCTTTCGGGTTCGTCTTCGTGCAGCTCGTGCAGGGCCACGGCCAGTTTGTTGGTTTTTACAAAGTTGCACCAGTGGCAGTCCTCACCGCCGCAACCGGTATAAAAGTCGTGGCTTTGAATTTTGTGGTATACGGTTTTGATCTGCTCTTTCACCGCCGTAATATCCTCGGGATTGATGATCACTTTTTCGCGGATGTATTCTTTCTTTTTGGTGGGCTCCACAAAGTCGAAGGCCACTTCCGCCACGCTCCAGTCTTTGGCGCCGTAGTGGTCCAGCATGATCTTGTAAAATACGGCCTGCCGCCAGTAGTCGCCGCCGTGCGGTATGCGCGGGTTGGGGCGGGCAAACTTGTCGCGGCACTTTTCCGGATCACCGGTTTTATAGTCAATAATGGTGGCTTCCTTGCCGTTGAACTCAATCTTGTCAATCTTGCCTTTCAGGAGCATGTCGTCTACGTGTACGTTGCGCACGTTCAACTCCACGGAAACAATCTTGTTGAACGTAGTAATGTTTTTCTGGTAATAGTCCGTCAGTATCTGCACGCCGTACTCCATGCGGCGGGCAAACTGCTCGCGGGTAAAGCACTCGCGGTGGCGGCGCATGTACCAGGTAAAATCGTCCAAAAACTCCTGCAGCTTCGGAAACACATTGTTGTTATCCTTCATTTTACGGAACAGGAGCTCCAGGGCGTGGTGCACGGCCGAACCAAACTCGGCGGCCTCGTTTTTGGGCGAAGGAATGCGTACGATGTTTTTAAAATAAAAGCCCAGCGGACACGCCAGGTAATTGTTCAGGGCTGATACGTTCATCACAAAACCGCTCACCAGGCGATACGTCAGTTCCTCATCCAGTCTGGCCACTTCCGGCGCTACCCGGGCGGTGAGCTGCAGTACGTTAAATTCAGTGGTCACGGCTTCGTCCAGCACCACTTTTACGCGGGGCAGTTCGTGCTGCTCAAAAATTTCGGCGATGAACATGGAAGGCTCCAGCAGCTTGCCTTCGGCGGTGTAGTTGCTGTACGAAATGTACAAATGCTTTTTGGCGCGGGTGAGGGCTACGTAAAACAGGCGGCGCAGTTCTTCGCCGTCATTGGCCTGCGCACCGGATATAAAGAGCGTATCAGGGAAGGAAAAACCGCTGAACGGCTTGCGCTTTTTTTCCCAGCAGGAGGACGTACAACCCACAAAGAACACGTACTCAAACTCCAGTCCTTTGGAGCCGTGGGCCGTCATCAGGTTCACGCCTTTTTCGTTACCGGCCACCTGCACTAATGGTAGTACCAAACCTTCCTTGCGCATCAGGTCAATGCGGTTGAGGAAGTCGTCGAGCGTAAGAGTGGGATGGCGGTGCGTTTCTTCTTTTACGTGGTTGTAAAAACCGGTAATGAGCTGCAGCAGCCAGTGCTTGTCGGGGTGGTTGATGATATGGGTTAAAAAGCCGGCTTCGCGAATGGTTTTTTCCAGCAAGCCTTGCAGCGTCTGGTTGGCTACGGCGGCAATCAGCCCTTCCAGGTGCGTAATGGCTTCGCACATAGCCTTGTGCAGGCCGGTGTCAAACAGGTCGCGCTGGGGCTGGGCCGCCTGCTCGCACAGCCACCGGCGCAGCGAGGTGCGGGCGCCCTTGTGGTTTTGATCGGCTACCTGCACGCTGGCTTTGGCTACTTCAATAGGCGGAATATCCAGCCACTCAAAGTGCAGGATCTGGAACAGCATTTCATCGCCGCCATAGGGCGTGTCGTGCTCGGCACTGAGGTAGTTAAGCACCAGCAGCAGTTGCTGGATGATAGGCTGGTCCAGTATGTTCAGATTGCGCTTGGTGTAAAACGGTACTTCTTTCAGGCGCAGGTAATTCGCTAACTCGTCGCCGTACTTGTTCTCGCGGTAGATGATGCCGATCTCGCTGGGTTTAACGCCCTGGGCCATCAGCTTTTCTGCCTGCAGTACAATGTGGATCATTTCGTGCTGCTGTGTTTCGTATTCGTGCACGTGAGGGAAGTCCACGGTCGATAGTCCACCGTCCACGGCATTGGCGCCGCTCGCTTTTAAGTCTTTACTCAGTCCTTCAATTTGCTTTACCAGCCGCTCGTTGTTGCGGTCAATAAGGGCTTTGGATACATCGAGAATGGGCTGGGTGGAGCGGTAGTTGTTGGTGAGCACCACCGTCATCAGGTCTTCTTTAAAGCCGTCTGCAAAGGCCACCATGTTTTCGATGTTGGCGCCCTGGAAGCGGTAGATACTCTGGTCATCATCGCCCACCACAAACACGTTGGGCTTATCCCAGAAGTTGATCAGCAGCTCCACGATCTTGTTTTGCGAACCGCTGGTGTCCTGGTATTCGTCAACTAATATATACTGAAACTGCTCTTGGTACTGGCGCAGCAGGGCCTCGTTTTCGGTAAACGCTTCAATAACCCATGCAATCATGTCGTCAAAGTCGTAGCGGTTGCGGCTGCGCATCAGCTGCTGAAACTTTTTGAACTCGCCGCAGGCGGCGCGCAGCTTCTGCATCTTTTCTTCCTGCTCCGCAATTTTGTCGGTGCGTACGTCGCCTTTTTTAAATTCCTTGGTGGCCCGCTTGCAGATGTATTCGTCGCGGGTAGGCAGGTCGGCAATGTATTCGTCTATTTTCTGGCAGATGTATTCCGGTGTCCAGCCTTCGCGCTTCATGAGGCTGAAGAGCGACTGCAGGTTGTTGATCTCAAAGTACACATCACCGCGGTAGCGCTTCAGCGGGTGGTC
>JAEWAC010000014.1 GCA_023391895.1 Bacteroidota bacterium | reverse complement strand
ACTTCCGGGAACAACACATGGAAGGCAAACAAACTGGGGAAACCTTGCATTTCAATGAGCTGCGGCTCCAGTTCGCCTTTTTCGTTTTGGCAGATGCCAAAGTCAAATGCAATAAAGTGCGGGTGGGCATCTTCGTTGGGCACCCTTAAATGCTGCGGAATGGCGGCTTCGCTTTTTTGAAAATACTCCCGGCTGGTAATGACATCAATAATGCTTTCGCAGGCGTCCAGCATTTTTTGCGTAAAATCTTTGGGTACAAAAACCGGCGTTTCGGCTACGCGGAAATCCAGTTGATCCGGGTATAGGTTCTGCAACTCTTTCAAAAACCCATTGTATTTTTCTGGCGTAAACTGACGGTTAAATTGTTGACGAACGGCAGCAACCATAAATGCAATTTAGGGTCAAGATAAGCAATCTTGCCTTTTATTGAGCAATCATGGGTGCTGTTTGCAGCTGGTCGGCGGCCAGGCTCAAAAAGTTGGGAATGAGGTGGGCGTAGGTCCACATGATCTTATCGGGGTCGTTCAGTTGTTCAATCATGCTATGCCATTTGGCTTCGCCAAAGTTGTTAATCACCATTTGCTTTTTTTCTTCGCTTTGCAGGTGAATGCTCATGCCCACCGCATCGGCCTCGGGGTGAAACTGGGTACCGACCATATACGGGTTAAAGCGTATGCCCATTATAGCCTGGTCGAGCGGCACATGCGGCCGGTATTTTTCTACGCACAGTACATAAGCGCCCATGGCATGCAGCTTGTCAAAATTGGGGCGGATCACCTGCCAGTCACGGCTGTCCACTACATAAAACGGATCGTTGAGGCCGGCAAACACAGGATCTTGCTGACCTTCCAGCAAGACATGCACGGGAAAAACGCCAAAGGAAGTAGACTTGCGCCGGGTCACGTCTGCAAGGCCGAAGTGGCGGCAAATCAATTGAAAAGAATGACAGATAAAGAAAACAAACTTCTTTTGGGTATGGGCAGGGTTGTTGTTCCAGGCTTCTACGCTTTCCAGCCAGTTGAAATAAGCCTTTTCCCATTCGGACCCTATGCTTTCCAGCGGACTGCCGGGCCCACCGCTGGAAAGGTAAATATCAAAGGTCAGATCAGGCACTTCGGTCTTCTGGCGCACCTCAAATTCTTTCCACTCCACCGGCAGGCTGTAGTATTCGCTCCACTGGCTGATGATTTCCCGCAGGCACCGCATACCCTGGTTGGGCTGGCCGTCATTAAGATCTAAAATGGCTATCCGGATCATATCACAAGTACGAAATTCTGCCGGCAAACTTACAGTTTTTTTATTTAGAGCCTTTTTTGGAGCCCATCCAGAGCGGGTTTGGTGCTGGCTGTCCCGTTTTTTACTTTTTAAAAAACGACTGGTTCAAAACCCCATACATTTTTTTGGCTACCAGCTGATTGCCCTTTTCGTTCAGGTGTACCCGGTCGGTGGTTAAAATGCCGGATTCCTTATTTTCTTTATTGTGCTGCAGGTTGTAGGCCAGGAATTCTTTGCGCAGGTCAATCAGCGGACAGTTGTTGTTTTGCGCAATAGCGCGGATGATCTTGGAGTATTGGTTCAAATCGCCATCCTGCTGGTTGGAAAAATCGGTTTTTTCGCCAATAGCCGCCGGGGTGCAGAGGTACACCTGGATATTGTTTTGTTTGAACTTTTTGATGATGGCATTGTAAAATTTTTCAAACTTGTCGGGGTCGGTGCCGGTGCCATGCGAACTTTTATGCCATACATCGTTGACGCCCACCCATATCACTACGGCATCGGGTTTTTTAGCCAGCACATCTTCGTCCATGCGCAGGTACAGGTCGTACACTTTATTGCCGCCAATACCGGCGCCGATGAGTTCGTACTGCTGGTCGAGATTATTGCTTTTTAAAATGCCCTGTAATTGGGTGATATATCCATTGGGCTGTACGCCGGCCTGCGTAATGGAGTCGCCAAAAAATACAAGGCGCTTTTTTGCCTGCTGCATAGTAAAACCAGATAAGATGAAGACAAGGAGTAAGAATAAAAGGCTTTTAAATTTCATATGTGTTATGGTTTAGAAAAAACTTTTTCGCCGCCTACATAAGTGGCTACAACATTGACCTGCAAGATTTCACTAGGTGCCACCTGCATCAGGTCTTTATCCAAAATAATAAAATCGGCAAATTTTCCTTTTTCCAAAGAGCCTTTTTCCCCTTCTTCAAAATTGCTTTTGGCGGCCCATATCGTCATGCCCCGCAACGCTTCCTGCCGGCTCAGGGCATTCTCCATCTGGTAACCACCCTGCGGGTAGCCTTGAGCATCCTGCCGTACCACCGCGGCTAAAAAGGTTTTGAACGGGCTGATATCTTCTACCGGAAAGTCGGTACCCAGCGGAATCCAGCCGTTTTGCTGCAGCAGTTGTTTATAGGCATAGGCGCCTTTTTCTCTTTCCTTGCCCAGGCGGTCACCGGCCCAATACATGTCAGACGTAGCATGTGTAGGCTGAACGGATGGAATAACATTATTCTGACCAAACAAGTCAAAGTCTGCCGGGTTGACCACCTGTGCATGCTCAATGCGCCAGCGCTTGTCGTTTTTGCCTTTTAAGTATTTCGCATAGATATTTAAAACCGCTCGGTTTCCAGAGTCGCCAATGGCATGGGTGCACATTTGAAAATCTTTGCTGCTGAGCACTTGGGCAACAGAATCAAAGTGGGAGGGAGCACTTAACAGAAAGCCCCTCCAGCCGGGCTTATCGGAATACGGCTGCAGCAGGCAGGCACCGCGGGAGCCCAGCGCACCATCGGCGTACACTTTAAAAGAACGTACATTCAGAAAATCCGTTTTGATTTTTCCTTTTTCAAAAAGAAAATCATAATTGTGTTTGGCATCGCTCAGCATGGCGTATACCCGCATTTTCAATTCGCCCCTTTTCTGGAAGGAATCAATGGTCAATACTTCGCGGTAGTCCAGTCCGCAGTCATCCACTGTGGTCAAGCCCATGGCAAAGCAATTGTTCTGCGCTTCCATCAGGCCTTTTTTGATTTGCGAAATAGTTGCGGCCGGTATTTTGGAAGCCACTAAACCCACTGCGTTGTCAATTAAAATGCCGGTCAGTTTTCCGCCTTCTACTTCTACTTCGCCACCCGTTAAGGTGTAGCCCGGTTGTACACCCGCAGCATCCAGCGCTTTTTGATTGGCAATGGCGGCGTGTCCATCCACACGAGTCAACAGCACCGGCCGGTCCGGAAACAATTGATCCAGCTTTTCTTTGGTGGGATATTCTTTAACCGCCCAGTCGTTCTGGTCCCAGCCGCTGCCAATGAGCCAGCCTTCGCTGTTGTGCTGTGCAAATTGTTGTAGCCTGTCCAGTATTTCTTCCCAACTGTTGGTGCCGGTTAAATCGGCTGTTTGCAGGCCCAGTCCGTAACCGTAAAAATGTGCATGCGCATCAATAAAACCGGGGTAAATAAACTGGCCCTTGGCATCCCACTTTTCTGTAGCATCGTATTGTTCCAATATATCTTTAGAAGTGCCAACGGCGGTGATCTTGCCATCTTTCACCGCCAAGGCTTCTGCGGTCGAGAACGTGCTGTCTACCGTATACACTTTGGCGTTATACACCAATAAATCCACTTTTTGCTTGCAGGAAAACAGGAATACGGAAAGAATGAAAAAAGAAAGAATCCGGGTCATTATAGGGTTTTGAAGAAGTTTAAATTGAAATGTTTAAAGTCTAAAGTTTAATGTTTAAAGTTAAAGGTAGAAAGTGGAAAGCTCAATCACAGATTTCACGGATTTGAAAAGGATTTCACAGATTGAATAACAGTCACTATGGGTTTTTGAAAGACTTGCTGTCCACGAACAACGATCAACGGCCAAATCCCATCACTCCAGCATGGGTTTTTAAAGAAGTTGGTTTGGGGCCATAAAGACACGAAGGCACAAAGGGACACAAAGAAAAAGATGCTAAAGCTGCAGGCCTATCCCGGCTCAAGGCCGGGATGACAGGGGAGAGCGTTTTTTCTTTGTTTGAATGGTTTTAGGTGCAGATCACATCTTTAAAAACCTATATGGACTTTTGAAGCTGTTGAAAAATTGAGTATGGGTTTTTGAAAGACTTTCCCTGCTGTCAACTATTGTTGAAGAACTTTCAAAACCCCATACTCTTCTCTTTTTTCATTTTGCATTTTTCATTTTGCATGCCGCTCCACCGGGGCCAATTATTGCGCGGCAAACAGGGGCGGGTGTTTTTTGTGGTGCTCTGTTTGATCCTGGAAAGCTTTGGCAGCCAGCAGGATAGAAGCTTCGTCGTACAAATTGCCCAGCAACGTAATGCTTTGCGGATTGCCCGCTTTATTAAAACCTATAGGCAGGCAAAGAGCCGGATTACCGCTAAGATTGGTAATGGCTAACTGGTTGCCGGCATACGTGGGTACAATCACTACATCATAGTCTTTCATAAACTGCTGCAGCTTTCTGTTCAGTTCGCTCCGGTGGCGGTTGGCATTGATGTACTCCACGGCCGGTACGAGGCGGGCGGTTCTGAAAATGTTGGGCCAGAAGTTCTTGTCCTGCCGTTCAATCAGGGTGTCGCGGTCGGTGCGGGTCAGTGGGTCAAATGCGGCGGCACTTTCGGCACTGATGATCAGGCTCATAATATCGAAAGGATAAATGGCAGAATCGGGAAATGTAACGGGTGTGATGGTGGCGCCCAGCTTTTTAAGATCTTCCAGTGCCTGCCACTCCAGGGCCTCTTTGGACAGGCGGTTGAAATAGTTTTGTGCATAAGCGATGCGCATTTTTTTTACATCGCCTTTCGGGTTGTAGTTAAAGGCGTAGTTTACCGCCGAGGGATCCTCTCCATCGGTACCTTTGATGGCCGCAAATACAATGGCGCAATCTTCGGCACTGCGGCAGATGGGACCGGCTTTATCCAAACTCCAGCTCAGTACCATGGCACCACTGCGGCTTACTGAACCAAAAGTGGGGCGCAGGCCGGTATTGCCACAACGGGTAGAGGGCGAAATAATGGAGCCCCAGGTTTCAGTACCAATGGCAAACGGCAATAAACCGGCGGCCGTAGCAGCGGCCGAGCCGGCCGAGGAACCGCTGGAGCCTTGCTTTAAGTTCCAGGGATTGTTGGTGCGGCCGCCAAACCAAAGATCATTAAAGGCCAGTGCCCCCAGTGAAAGCTTGGCACACAGCACCGCACCGGCTTTGGTGAGTTGTTCATAAACAAAGGCATTTTCATCAATCACCTGGTCTTTATAAGGCGTAGAGCCCCAGGTGGTTTTATAGCCTTTTACAGCAAACAGGTCTTTCAGGCCATAAGGTATGCCATGCAGCGGACCATGGTAAATGCCTTTCTTTAAATCCTCATCTGCTTTTTTAGCCTGTTGCAGGGCCAGGTCTTCGGTTAAGGTAATCACGGCATGCAGGCTGTCGTCCCACTTTTTCAGTCGATCCAGAAAGAATTGCGTTAATGCTACCGAACTGATCTTTTTGTTTTTGATCAGCGAGGCCAGTTGCGGTATTGAGTAAAATGCCAGGTCTGCTTTGTTGGCCGGTAGGGATACGTTGACCGGGATCACCCACTGTACTTTTTGCTGTTGATTGGGTATTTTAAAACCAATGGGAGCCGGGTTATAAGCAAACGGATATAATAAATTATTGGCCGGCATTTCGCGGTGCATGTCTTTAATGGCATCGTGGTAATCTTTAATGCCATCCACCATAGAGTCGGCCTCTGCCCGGGTAAAGTTCAGGTCGTATAATGAGCCTGTACGTTGCAAAAGTTCAATCGTGTCTTTCCGGGTTTGTGCTGATGTACAAAGGGATAGCAACAGGACTGCTAGAGAAAGTGCTTTCTTCATGTGTAGGATGTGTAGCTTCAAAGTAAAATAATAAATGATTAACTTTTGTAGCTAATAATAGTGTAGTAAGTTTTTCATTGGTGCAATGTCGATTGCTCTTTTGCCAACAAGTTTCTTGCACAAATAATGTCTGTGGCTCAACAACGCCTGTTGTAGTAGGTAAATAGACGGAAACAGGAAAATGCGCAATGGTGTATTTAAATAACGGCCGGTGTACTGCTGCACGATCTCAACAGCAGTCAAATAGCTGTGTGGGAAAATCGGAAAGTGTTGAGGGTCGGAGAATTGCGTTGGCTTTGGCAGGTAGACAAAAAGGCGGAATAAAGTTTAGGCGTGCAGGGTTTGCAGGTGGTGTGCTACCGCCTGAATGATCTGCTCCATGAGCTCCGGCGAGTTTTCAGCCGTGGAGTCGGAAAACTGAAATCTGTCTTTAGAAGTAGAAATGATCTTGTTGTTGGGCAGCAGGTCTGCTATGCTGTCATCCAGCATATTGAC
>JAEWAC010000451.1 GCA_023391895.1 Bacteroidota bacterium | reverse complement strand
CATTTGTAATTTGTCCAAGCGAACAAACTTTCACCGTTTCCATCAACTCGGCAAACAGGTTGCCGTTGGCGACTGCCACTTCTTTCAATCGTTTCAATGCGACTTCCGATTTTTCTTCGTTGCGCTTCCAAAATGCATGCAGGTTTTCAATTTGCTGTTCTTTTTCTTCTTTGGTAGAACGAATCACTTCTCCCGGCAAAACGGTCGGACTTCCGTTCTTGCTCAGGAAAGTATTCACCCCAACTAAAGGCAGTTCGCCTGTGTGTTTCTGGTGCTCGTAAACAAGGCTTTCTTCCTGTATTTTGTTGCGCTGGTACATTCTTTCCATCGCACCTAATACGCCACCACGTTCGGTAATGCGATCAAATTCTGCCAGCACGGCTTCTTCTACCAAATCGGTTAATTCTTCAATGGCAAACGAACCCTGGATAAAGTTTTCTGTTTTGGCAGAACCCAGTTCGCGGTTAATGATTAATTGAATAGCCATTGCACGGCGAACGCTTTCTTCCGTTGGCGTGGTAATGGCCTCGTCGTACGCATTGGTGTGAAGCGAATTACAGTTGTCGTAAATGGCATACAGGGCCTGCAGTGTTGTGCGGATGTCGTTGAAATCAATCTCCTGCGCATGCAGGCTTCTGCCCGATGTTTGAATGTGGTATTTCAGCTTTTGCGAACGGTCGTTTGCTTTGTATTTGTTCTTCATGGCCTTAGCCCAGATGCGGCGTGCCACACGACCGATCACGCTGTACTCGGGATCCATACCGTTGGAGAAAAAGAAGGACAGGTTTGCTGCAAAATCATCGATGTTCATGCCGCGGCTCAGGTAGTATTCTACATACGTAAAACCATTGGCCAACGTGAATGCCAATTGCGTAATGGGATTGGCGCCTGCTTCCGCAATGTGGTAGCCGGAAATAGAAACGCTGTAGAAGTTGCGAACTTTCTGCTCGATAAAATATTGCTGCACATCGCCCATCAACTTCAAGGCAAATTCGGTGGAGAAAATGCAGGTGTTTTGCGCCTGGTCTTCTTTTAAAATATCGGCCTGCACCGTACCCCGCACCTGCGACAGCGCTTCGGCTTTCAACTGCTCATATACTTCTTTGGGCAGTACTTCATCTCCACTCAGGCCCAGCAATTTTAAGCCCAAGCCATTGTTGCCGTGGGGCAGTCGTTCCGGTGCCGAGGGGTTGTAATAAACCGGTGCGCTATTGTGTTTGTATTTCTCCTGGCTGAGGCGTTTCACCTCTTCCCACAAACCGTTTTGCTCAATGTATTTTTCACATTGCTGGTCGATGGCGGCGTTCATGAAAAAAGCCAGCAGCATAGGCGCCGGGCCATTAATGGTCATGCTGACCGAAGTTTTGGGATCGCACAGGTCAAAACCACTGTATAGCTTTTTAGCGTCGTCTACAGTGGCAATGCTGACACCGCTGTTACCAATCTTGCCATAAATATCGGGACGGTAAGCAGGATCTTCGCCATAGAGCGTGACACTATCAAAGGCGGTGGACAGGCGCTTGGCCGGCTGCCCTTCCGATACGTAATGGAAACGTTTGTTGGTGCGCTCCGGACCACCTTCGCCGGCAAACATACGGGTAGGATCTTCGCCCTGGCGCTTTAACTCAAACACACCGGCCGTATAGGGAAATTCACCGGGAATATTTTCCTGCAACTGCCAGCGCAGAATGTCGCCCCAGTCTTTATAGTCAGGCAACACCACTTTGGGAATGCGGGTGCCGCTGAGTGAAGTGGTGGTAAGCGGCTGCTTGATCACCTTATCTCTTACGGTGTATTCAAAAAAATCAGCTTTGTATTTTTTTACCGCTTCCGGCCATTGCTGAATCAGCTTTTTACAGTCGGGGTGCAGGCTTTCTTCAAACCGTTTTTGCAACTGCTGCAGTTCCGGGATGTGGCTCACTTCTTTTTCCCCAATCACACCCTGGATCTGGTACAGCTTGGTGGCGATAGCGCACTGCTCGGCTACCCAGTTGTCATAGCTTCGGTTGCTGTCGGAAATTTCGGACAGGTAACGAACCCGCTTGGGTGGAATGATCTGGCTTTTGGTAGTGGTATCTGTTGTATGCTTGTGTAGTTCCAGCGTACCAAAAGTGACACCGGTTTTCTTTTCAACAGCACTCATGAGCTTTTCAAACAATTCATTCACGCCGGCATCGTTGAACTGGGCGGCAATGGTGCCAACAATTGGCAGCTCTTCGTCTTTGGCGCTCCACAGCTGGTGGTTGCGTTTGTACTGCTTGCGCACATCATGCAGCGCATCCAAGGCACCGGCCTTGTCAAATTTGTTGATGGCTACCACATCGGCATAGTCCAGCATGTTGATCTTCTCCAGTTGCGAAGCGGCACCATATTCCGGCGTCATCACGTACAGGCTCACATCGCAGTAATCCAATATAGAAGCGTCGCTTTGGCCCACACCGGCACTTTCCAGTATGATAAAATCAAATGCGGCTGCCTTGCAGATATCGATTGCCTCCTGTACGTATTCACTCAGTGCCTTGTCACTTTCCCGCGTAGCCAGCGAACGCATATAAGCCCTGGGACTGGAGATGGAATTCATGCGGATACGATCGCCGAGCAAAGCGCCACCGGTTTTCTTTTTGGAAGGATCCACAGAAATAACCGCAATGGTTTTATCGGCAAAAGCATTTAAATAACGCCTTACAATTTCGTCCGTCACCGAGCTTTTACCGGCACCACCGGTACCGGTTATGCCCAGCACTGGGGGCTCTGTAGTAAAGGTTGATGAAGGAGAACCCTGTGTTTCTTTTGCAGATCCTTTGCCGTTCAATCCATTTTCTGCATTGGTAATCTGGCGTGCAATCTTTCTGACGTCTTTTATTTCACCCAAGGTCATGGGCTGTTTGTATTCCCCATTGCCATTGAGATTAAAATCGCACTGCCTTATCACGTCTTCAATCATGCCTTCCAGGCCCATTTTACGGCCGTCGTCGGGCGAGTAAATGCGGGTAATGCCGTACTTGTGCAGTTCTTCTATTTCCTGCGGCAGGATGGTACCGCCACCGCCGCCAAAAATTTTGATGTGACCGCAGCCGTTTTCATCCAGCAGGTCCTTCATGTATTTAAAAAACTCCACATGCCCGCCCTGGTAAGAGGTGATGGCAATGCCCTGGGCGTCTTCTTCAATGGCACATTCCACGATCTCGGCCACGCTGCGGTTGTGGCCCAGGTGAATGATCTCGGCGCCTTTACTCTGCAAAATGCGACGCATGATGTTGATCGCCGCATCATGACCGTCAAACAAAGAGGCTGCCGTAACAATACGGATATTGTGATTGGGTTGATAGTTCATATAGTATGCAAACAGTTGCGGCAAAGGTAAAGCAGAAATGGACTTTTGAAACAGGCGTTGTCCCTATAACACTTTGTTGAAAACTGATAATCAGGGGTTTGATTTTATATTTTGTTAATAGTTTGTAAAAACATTATATTAGAACTGGTTTTGAAACGACTGACTGCCATATTGCTGCTGCTACTGCTTTTGTTCAACACGCTGGGCTACCAGCTGATGTTTTATTATGTGCAGCAACGGTCAGACGCTCATTTTGTTACCCGCCTGGACGAAGCCACTTACCAAGAAGAAGACCTGATTACGCTTACCCTGCCGCTGAACATGCCTTATCAGGTGGACCGGCCTGATTTTGAGCGAGTGGATGGTGAGATCAATATAGGAGGCAAAGTGTATAAATACGTAAAACGTAAAGTACAGGAGGGCCAGCTGGTATTGCTTTGCCTGCCCGACCACAACAAAATGCGTTTACAGGAAGCCCGGCAGGACTATTTCAAACAGGTGAATGACCTGCCCAATACCTCCTCGCCCGGCAAAACCGACCATGCAAAATCCAAAGTGCTAAAGGGGCTGCTGGGTGAATACCTGCGCACTGCCGTTTATTATTTTACAACACCCATCCCGGAAAAAGTTATCTATAACATTCCCGCGCAAGCGTTTCTTTTAAACAGCTTTTGGTTACAAACCCCGGAGCAACCGCCTGATTTCATGGCCTGATGCCATCGAAGCCATTTCCTTACCGGCCGCATCAACCCCTGGTTGATGCCGGCGTTATTTCCTGACTTCTAAACTTTTACGATGAAATGCATCCGTTACCGCAAGTGGCTGCTTGCGGCTGCGTGTTGCCTTGGGGTGGGCACTACACAGGCACAAACCGACTTAGATGCCATTACCATGAACCCAAGGCAGCTGTGCGCAGGTTTTCAATATTCCCATAGTTCCTGGGACCACTATTGGGAAGGAACTTTAAAGCGTGACAACCCCAATATCGGCACTATCACAACGCAATCAATAGCCCTGATGGGCAATTTTGGGATCAGCAAAAAGCTCAACCTGCTTTTTGGAGTGCCTTACGTGTTTACCAAGGCTTCTGCCGGCACCCTCATGGGACAGCAAAGCCTGCAGGATGGCATGCTGGCCGCCAAATGGAAAGCCTTTGAAGCCAAAGGCGCTCGCCATCGCTTTTCCTTTTTCACTCTTGGCGGCCTATCGGCTCCGTTAAGTAGTTATACGCCCGACTTTTTACCGCTTTCCGTTGGTCTGCACAGCAAAACCCTCTTTCTGCGGGGGCTGGCGGATTACCAGCGGGGCCGTTTTTTTATCACGGGTTCGGCCTCCTATCATTTACGCAGCAATGTCCATCTTGCCCGCACGGCCTACTACACGACCGAAATGCACTATACCAATGAGGTAAAAATGCCCAATGCCTGGTATGCCAACCTGCGCACCGGCTACCGTTCGCCTCACCTGGTAGCCGAGGCCGTAGCCGACCGCTGGACCACACTGGGCGGCTTTGACATCAGGCGAAACGACATGCCTTTTCCCAGCAACCGGATGAATGCCACCAATGTTGGCATCAGCCTCCGCTACGAGCCCGACTGGCTGAAATGGGTGTCACTTACAGGCGGCGGCATGTACACCATTGACGGCCGCAACACGGGACAGGCCACTACATTTTATGGCGGCGTGTTTTACATCTTTCAGTTTAAGAAAAAAGCCACCGCCGACAAAACAAACCAGTCATCATGAAACACCATTTTATTGCTATTATAGCAGCCTGCGTACTGCTGGGTGCCTGCTCCAAAAACCTGGAGGAACAAAACGAGGCCTACCCGGCACTGCAGCCTTCCAAAACAGACATCGATGCCGGCTCCTGGAAGCCGCTCTTGCTGGATGCCGCCGACGAATTCAGCCTGCCGGCACCGGCGGCAGCCAACAGCCCGGCCTACCTGGCGGAGCTGAACGAAATCAAAAGCTGGCAGGCCGCATTAACGGCTGATCAGAAGGCCAAGATCCAGTTCTGGAGTGTCGGTGGCGTATTGCGCTGGAACGAGATTATGCGCTCTTTGGTAGCCAAGTACAACCTGCCGCCCTACCAGAATGCAGACGGCACTTACCCTGTACCCAGTGCTGCCAACCCGTTTGCCTACCCGCTGTTTCCCTTTGCCAACCCGCCTTATGCAGCCCGGGCGTATGCTTATGTGGCAGCCGCGCAATACGATGCCCTGGTAGCCGCCTGGCATTTTAAAAAGCTATATAACCAGCCGGCACCTTACAAAGCGGATGTGGCTATCAAAAGCCTGCTGCCCACCACCGACCTCCCTAGTTATCCTTCAGAAGACGCGGTGTTAGCCGGTGTAACGGTGGAGCTCCTGAAACTGCTGTTTCCAACTGAGCAAAACTATGTGCAGCAAATGGCCAGCGACCAGAAAATGGCCCGCATTATGGCCGGCGCCAACACCCGAAGCGAGGTGGAGGCCGGTGAAGCCCTGGGCAAGCTGGTGGCTCAAAAATATGCAGCCCGTGCCCGCAACGACAATGCCGGCAAAGCCGGGGGCACACCAGCCTTGTGGCAGCAGATGGCAACGGATTGCATCAGCCGTGGAGAAACACCCTGGCTCAGTTTGGAATCCCCTAAACGGCCACCCATGCTCCCCATGTTTGGTGTCGTCAAATCTTTTTTGATGGATTCGCTCCAGGTGGTTGCCAACCGGCCGGCCCCGCCTCCATCGGTGCATTCAGAACAATTCAAAAAAGAACTGGAAGAAGTAAAATACTATAGCGAGCATCCCACAACGGAACGGACCCGCATCGTACAATTCTGGGCTGATGGAGCCGGCACTTATACGCCTCCCGGTCACTGGAATGCCATTGCTGCCGAAGCCTTTGTAGGAAAAGCCTATAGCGAAGTGCGCTGGGCACGCAACATGGCCCTGCTGAACCTGGCTATGATGGATGCCGCCATCTGCTGCTGGGACGCCAAGTTCCATTACTACAATCCAAGACCTTCACAGATGGACCCCAGTATCAAAACTTTGACGGGTGTGCCCAACTTCCCTTCCTATACCTCGGGGCACTCTACCTTCAGCGGTGCGGCTGCTACCTTCCTGGCGTACCTGCTGCCAGATAAAGCAGCCTCTTTTGAGGCCATGGCAACCGAAGCTTCTCTTTCCCGCCTGTATGGTGGCATCCACTACCGCAGCGACATTGAAGTAGGTATGGAGATGGGCATCAAGATTGGCAATAACGCCGTTGCCAGGGCCCGGACAGACGGCGCAGATCAATAGAAATCAACTAAACAACCCTAATAAAATTTTTAAAAGTCACTTTATGAACAACAAGTTTTTCAAAACCCTTTTTACAACTACTGCTGTTTTCGTTGCTGCTTTTAACCTGTCGGATGCCAACGCCCAGGGCTGCGTGGCCATCCGCGGCACCGGTGTTGTCTGCACCAAACAATCCCATATAGAAAATGAAACCAAAGGCTGGCAACTCAATACCAACTACCGCTACTTTAAATCCTTCCGCCACTTCCGGGGTAAGCATGAAGAAGCGGATCGCCTCAAAAACAACACGGAAGTCATCAACTGGCAGCATACCTTAGATCTGTCGCTGATGCGCATTTTGAACAACCGCTGGTCCTTACTGGGCGCTTTGCCGGTACTGGTGAACAGCCGTTCTTCTTTGTATGAGCACGGCGGCAGCTCCCGCCATCGTACCGAATCTTTTGGCATAGGCGACATGCGCCTGGTAGCCTACCGCTGGATGCTGAACCCCGAAAAAAACAAAAAAGGCAACTTTCAGCTGGGTATGGGTCTTAAATTGCCCACCGGCGAAGCCGCTTACCAGGATTATTTTTATAACGTAGGACCCAACGGCACCAAAGAATTGCGGTCTGTAGACCAGTCCATTCAACTGGGTGACGGCGGCACCGGTGTAATTACGGAACTGAATGGCTTTTACAACTTCAAATCCGGCTTCGGGCTCTATACCACTTTATACTACCTGACCACCCCGCAAGAAGTAAACGGCACCAAAACTTTTCGCCGGGCCGAAAACGAAGCCATCATGAGCGTGGCCGACCAGTACATGGCCCGCCTGGGCGCGAACTACAGCCTTCGGCAAGTGCACGGACTTTCTTTTTTGCTGGGCGGCCGCATAGAAGGCATACCGGCCAAAGATCTTGTGGGTGGCAACGAAGGCTTCCGTCGTCCGGGTTATGTGGTGTCTGTTGAGCCGGGGGTAAACTACATGGTTAAAAAACTCAATTTTTTTGCCACGGTACCCGTAGCCCTGGAACGCAACCGTATCCAAAGCGTACCCGACAAGGAAGCCACCAAGCTTACCGGCACGGTACGGCATGGCGATGCTGCCTTTGCCGATTACGCCCTTAACATAGGTTGTTCTATAAGGTTTTAAAAAGATTGTTATCTATAAACGAGGGGAAATGGCAGTTATCCATACTGCCATTTCCTTTTTTCTTTAAAACCCCATATTATGCTGGTGTTTATGGGTTTTTAAAGAAACTAGTTTCATGGATCCACATTAGCTCAAGCCTGCCGCTTCAATGACCCCGAAAATAGGATCACTTTTACTTGCTACACCTGGATGCCTCAGTAGGATGCTTTCAGCCTTTGGAGCCGCCTGATGAACTCCGGCACAGGCACCGGTATGGAAGTTTTTAACCTTGGAAGAATCCGATGCAACCGGCCTGTCGACACAATCTCTAATTCAATATTACCCTCACCGGCAGTTTTCCGGATGTGTAAGATTGTAGAAAATTAATTATCTTCCTTTGGTTGGTCCAGTCCAGGTATCTGTCTGGCTTTGGTGTTTTTGCCGTGGCTTTGTTATTTAAAAACATCAATAAAAGTTTAAAAAACAGTCCGGCGTATCCTATCAAACGAACCGCATCATTATAAAAATCACTTCAAACCTTACATTTGCGCATGCAGGAAATGATTGATGCCGTTTCAGGCTTTTATGAAAACTGGTCAGGTAACCCACCCACTGCCGTAGACGTGCTGCCGCAATCGGGCAGCGACCGGCGCTACTTTCGGCTGTACGGCCCGAAAGGAAACACCGTTATTGCTACCGTGGGGGCCAACGTGCCGGAAAACGAAACCTTTATTTATTTCTCCGAACACTTTCAGCAAAAGGGCTTGCCCGTTCCGCAACCCCTGGCGGTCAATGAAGACAAAACCATTTACCTGCAGGAAGACCTGGGCGACGTATCCTTGCTGAACGTACTGGAGCAAAAAGGCTATGTAGAGGAAACCTACCATATGTTTCGCGAAAGCCTGCACCAGCTGGCGCGCCTGCAGGTAATGGGCGACGATGACCTGGATTATGACCGCTGCCTCACCAACAAAGAATTTGGCCGGCAGGCGATTATGGCCGACCTGCTGTATTTTAAATATTATTTTTTAGATGCCCTGCGCAAGCCCTACGACAAGCAAAAACTCATTGACGACTTTGAAGCCCTGAGCAGCTATCTTACGTTTACCGAGTTTAAGTTTTTTATGTTCCGCGATTTTCAGAGCCGGAACATCATGGTCAGGGACGGACAGGTACACTTTATCGACTACCAGGGCGGCATGAAAGGCGCCCCGCAGTACGACGTGGCCAGCATGATCTGGCAGGCGCGGGCCAACCTGCCCGACGAGTGGAAAGAGCACCTGCTGAAAGACTACATGAACTCTTTTGAAAGCATCATCGGCAAGCCGCTGGACCGCGCCGTGTTCGAAAGCCAATACCATGGTTTCGTACTCATTCGGCTGCTGCAGGTACTGGGCGCCTATGGCTTCAGGGGCCTGTTCGAACGCAAAACCCAGTTTTTAACTTCTATACCGCTGGCGCTGACCAACCTGCGCTGGTTTATTGAAAACAACAGCATCGGTATTGCCGTACCGGAGTTTAGGCGCGTGCTGGAAATTTGCGTGGAAGAGGAAATCATCCAGCGCTTTACACCGGTTCAGGCCGACGAAAGCACCCCGCTGGTGGTCAGGATCTGCAGCTTTTCTTACCGCAAAGGCATTCCGCTGGACAACAGCGGCAACGGTGGCGGCTTTGTGTTTGACATGCGCGGCATTGACAATCCCGGCCGGCACGAGCAGTACAAAACCATCCACGGCCGCGACAAGCCGGTGATGGAATACCTGGAGCGCCAGACCCGCATGCAGGATTTTTTAAACAGCGTGTTTGATATGGTGGATATTAGTGTGGAGGAATACATCAAGCGCGGGTTTACCAGCCTGGCGGTCAACTTTGGCTGTACCGGCGGCCAGCACCGCAGCGTTTATGCTGCCGATGCCCTGGCCAAACATTTAAACAACAAGTACAAGGTAAAAGTGGAGTTGTGTCATGTAGAGCAGGAATCGAAGAACTGGTGCAATCCCCTGCCGAAGTAATAAAATTTGTTTTTGCTATTTGTTGCAGCACCCTTTTAAAGGGTGCTTTTTTTATGTACCCAGCGGCAGTGCTGCTATAGGGCTGCTGTTGCGTCGCACCCTTGTACCGTTGGCCCGCTGTGGAACTTCTTTAAAAGCCCATATAGAGATGACAGTGGAAAGTTGACAGGCGTGAACCGGTTTCAAAAAACCATTTCTCACCTATAGGGTTTTGAAGAGGATCTAACGCCTCTTGCCTCTGTCCTGCTGAACTTGTTTCATCATCTCCTTTGAACTTCTTCAAATCCCTATATCGTCAACATTTGCAAATCTCCATATGATTTTAGTTATTTCTTACGATAGCTAGCCCTTCCTATTTTTTCTCCCCGAAAAAGGGGAGCAAAAAGTTCAAGGCCAACCCGATGGCTCCGCCCCTTTGGCCTTGCCCACGCACAAGGAAGAAGTTATAAGTGGTAAGTAATAAGTTATAAGTTATGGAGCGTCCTATGGGTTTTTGAAGAAGTTCAGATTCTTTTGCCTGCTATGCAGAGATACTGCAGGCGCGGTATCCCGCTATACAGTTCCTACAGCAAGAAGAGTCTGAAGTTATCGGGGGAAAAGGCACTGAACCTTTCTGTTTTACATTTTTAATTTTTCATTCTTCATTCTTCCTAATCCCTAAATCCACCCAAATCATGGTTCAGACATCTGCGAAACCTGTGATCCAACTTGTGAACAAGTGAACTGGTGAACACGAGAACTTAAAACTTATAACTTAAGACTTAAAACTCCCCTCTCTCCGCTGTGGACTGTCGTCTGTCGACTGTGGACCTCCTCTCTCTCCCTCACGCCGTATTGGTCCGGTACTTCAGGCGGCGGGGAAAAAGCAACTCGGTGGTAATGATCAGCAGCATACTGATGGCGGTGGTAGCCCCAACTTTAATGAGGAAATCCAGGAAAGTCCCGAACTGCATCCACTCCAGCATCACCAGGTAAGTGTGGTGCAGTAAAGTAAGGGTAAAGGCATACACCATATAAGGACCCCAGCCCATACCGCGGGGCGAAGGTTCGTGGTAATTGAACTCGGTGGTTTCTTTGGGCATCAGCAGGTTGATGATAAAAGGCCGTACATAGGCAATCAACACGCAGGCGGCGGTGTGCAGGCCCGGTGTCATTTTAAAATAATCGAGCAGCAAGCCGGTTAAAAAGCCAATGGCCAGCAATCCCAGCCGCGGCATATTAAAGGGCAGCCAAAGAATAAACAG